>CAYGHZ010000004.1:0-28488 GCA_964349635.1 uncultured Candidatus Marinamargulisbacteria bacterium | reverse complement strand
CTCCAAATAATATTTGGAATTCAAGGTCAAAACGTCGCCATCGCGAATGTTTAGCGTGGCGGTGTCTCTTTTGACCCGATCGGATGTGACGTTGTCGTAAAGCTGATCGCGGGGAATGCCGTCCATGCTGCCGTCGCTTTTGAAAGCGCCAAACCATCGCTGTGCCAGATAGTCGTTTCCCTTGCTGTCGAGCGTGCCTTTGGGAAGTTTTTTGGCAGGCGTGCCTCCTTTGCCGACCTCATGGGTTTCGTCAGTCATCAAGCCGGATACATTCTCCAATGTCGTCAACGGCGCAAAGCGGGGCATAGACCCCGAAGATTCAGCAGCGGGAATTTTTGATAGACCACCTTGTCTTGAGCCGCCGACTTTTATATCTAGGTCAGGCTCAGTCATAGCCACTATTTTTGGCGGAGCCGAAGTTGGCAAGGGCGGGCCGGCTGCCGCAGCCGGTGAAATTGCCAAACCAAATCGGTCGATATCATCGAGCATTTGCAGGTAGATGCGTCCGATCTCCTCAAAAGCGACTTTGGCAAAAAGTGCTTTAGCTCGGATGTCCGAGCCGGAGCCTGGGTCAGGAAGCATCAAGTCGGTCTCAATTGACCTCAATGTAGCGACTGCTTCTTTCAAGGCTTCGGAAACGCGATCGACGGGTAATCTGCTTATTTGCTCATCTAAATATTTTGGGCCTACTATCAGAGCAACTACAAAGAATCTGCGGGCAGGTGAACGGGGAGGGTGGTAATGCACCGCAAGCGGCATCGGCCGATAATTAGGATAGGTTCGGGCTAAGCACGCTTGCACCCTCATCTTTTCAAGCGCTTCAACCAGCTTAACAGTGCGGCCGGTTCCGTACACCAACCCCTGCCCAAACTGCCGCATCCCGCTTTCCAAAATAACGTCGTTTTCGTCGCCGGTAATTTCCGCTCGGGTTAAGGGATTCGACGGACAGATCAGTTTCGATAAGGCCTCCAATTTTTCGGTCTTTTGTTTCGCTTGCCGGTTAGCCTCGTAGGCTTTGAGATCAACAGGAATTTTTTCGATCTCGGCGACGGTTGTGCCTAAAATTTTTAGCTGATTCCCATAAATCTCTTTGGTCGATACGTCAGGTAATCGGCCTTTCTTGATTTGATCGGCAAAAGTCAACAGGTCACGTGGGGTTGGCAAGGTGCGCAACCCCTGGTCTTCCATTGCTTTGTATAGTGTGAAATGCCTCAGGGTGAGCAGCATTGCCTTCATTGGGCCAATTTTTTTTGCAAGGATCCCTTGAAGTTGACTCGGCGAATAACCAGGCAGATCGTAAACAATAAATCGGTTTTGTAAGGCCTCCGACATGGCTTGCCGGCCCTCTAACGACACGGCGTTGACGGTAGGAAACGCGGCAAATCCCTTGGACGAGCTCGCGTCGTTAAAATCGCCTTCCAAAATATCGCTTCCCACCAAGTTCATTTCAGAGGGGACAATCACTGATCCTTCCGTTTTGCTTGTTTTAATCCGCTCACGCGTATGGGCCAAGCTGCCGACGAATTGATAGAATTTTTCCGTTCCCTTGGCGCCGTCGTTTTCGCGTTTGGAGCCATCCACGAGGTTCAAATACGCCATCATCCTTGCCACCAGCGTATCTTTTCCGATTCCCGAGGGCCCTTGAGCTAGCACACCGATCACGTTTCCCGCAGTGGAAGGCGCGGGACTTTTGAGCTGTTCGTTACGGATATCTAAGAAGGTCTTAACGACACCGAAAAACCGGCGGGTGGCATCGGTCATGACGAAGTCCGGATTTTTGGCCTCAAAATCCGACGTGTCCGGCACGGCGTCGTTGAAGGGTTCTTGCAGATTGATCCAAGCAACCATAGCCTCGCGCTGGCCCGGTGAAAGCCGACCGCAATAGGCTTGCAAAAGCGGAGCATAAACGGGAGTGGTCACATCGTGCATAACCCATCGGCAGGCGACTTGCAGGTTGCGAGATGTAAAGGCGTGGTCGGGTAATAACTCCTTCATTTTTTTATGAAACGCCATGATTTTCCTGGACGTTCCGTCGATATCTTTATGTCCTTTCAACCCGGGTTCAACAAACTTCTTAAGCAGAAAATAATCTTTAAATTCTTTAAAGCGGACGGAGATAAAATGCTCTCTAATGACGTCCTGGTCTTTTCGGCCGGGTTCACTCAAGAGGTTGCCGGTACCGAAGAGTTTATGGGAGTCGTCCAAACGTATTTCTTCTCCGTCAATCCAAACACGAGGATTGTCTCCAAACGCATCCCGGAAAATGCGCCAAAAGCCATTTTTTGGCAGGTTGATTTCGTCGAGAATGAGAAATTTATGGGCGGCTGAACGGTCTTGCGCCCAGGCTTTGATTAAAGCTTTGATGTCGTCGTGAGTGGTGGCCGCCCCGACGGTAATGGGGCCGTATTGTTTAGCTCCGGGATATTCCTTCACCAATTCTTCCGTCAAAAAGCTCTTTCCCACGCCTGGTATGCCCTGCGCAAAAATCGCGCGCTCGGTTTTAAAAATATCGACGCAACGTTTAATGCGTTTGGCCCATTGGGCATCGGGGTCTTCCATCGCTCGGCTGACAGGCCGCGCCGGCGGCAATGGCGTTTTGATGGGTTCGGAGCCCAAAAAGGATCGAAAAACGGGGTTGCCTTTAAGGACATCCTCAAAATGAGCTGCGGCGGTAGAGGTGGCCAACTGAATCAATTTATCGGTATCCCCCTGGGATAGCGTCGGTACCCCGTTGGGTACGGGTGTCAAAACCGGGATTCCCCAAAGTTCACGCAATTTTTCCACGCTAAAACAGCGCGCCAATTCCCAGATTTTTCCCCGAAGCTCGGACGGATGCCGAATGTTCAACATCATCTCTTGCAACCGTTCGCGATCCACCCACGGTTTTGGCGGGCCGTCGGACGGAAGCAAAAAACGCGACATCACCTTCAGGAACGCATAAACCGATTCCGAATCGCGGTATTCACCCAATATGCCCGTTCGGAACAAAGAAAAATCGCCTCTGGCCATCACGCGAGATAATTTAGTTAGTTCGCTAAATGACAATTCTTTGCGAACCGGATAATGCCGTGTGGATCCCGGGTCGGGCAACATTTTGATCCATTGGGCAAATTGCATCACCGGCGGTGAAAAGAGTGTCACGTAATCGTTATCTTGGATTCGATCTTCCAGGACGCGATCACAACTGGCCAGATTGGGGCTGGGACGTCGCGTATCGTCCAAGATAATTAACCTGCCGGGCAAATTCACCCGCTGACTATCAATCATCATATACGGCGGATGTCCGAACAGTGTGGCCATAGCCGTCGCCAAATAGTGGTTAGATTCCAATCCTTGCACGACTACCGTCCCTCCGGCCTCCAACGTCCTCAAAACCCCCTTTTTTTGAAGCTCATATTCCCGCGCATCACCGGTTCCGGTGACATGCCAGCCAAAAAAGAGATCTTGAAACTCCGTGCCGGAATGCACATCGATGGACTTGACGCCCTCGGCCCGCAATTTGTGGAACGTAAACGAAGGGTCGGAGGTCTTGATTACCATCGCGCCTTGCTTTGGTAGCTTGGCAACGTCAAACGGTTCCGCCGGCGGACGCGGAACCGGCGCGGGATCGGGCAATTTATACCGTTCCGGAACATGAACGCCCGGATTCAGCAAAACATTTAAAGGCCGAACCGGTTGGGCCAGCAGCGTATTCCATTGCCAGTCGTCCAGATCTTCAATCCGAAACACTGCCCCCACATCCGAAGCTAAAATACCTTTCCCTTCGACAAATCGTTTAGCGGCGTTGGTTCGGTAGAGTGTCAACAATTCCGAGAAATTTTGTTTGTTAATGACATACACCGTTTGGCCTTTGGCTTCGTCGGGGGAATAGGCTTTGACGTTGACGCCTTTGGCCGCAGCTTCGCATTCTTTTTCGGTGTAGCCTTCGATTTCAATGAACTTAAATTCAGGAGGTATCGGGTAATCAACGCTGTTAAATCGGACAAAGCCTTCGCTGATAATTTTTTCAAAATAGCGCCGAACAGCCGGGCTGTTTTTAGCCAAGTTTCGCAATACCATTTGGCCTGTGGGCAGTGCCTGAACTAAAGCTCCCGCAATCGCCTGATACCCCTCTTCATGCAATCCAATGCGTCCGGACAGGTTTTCCTCGACGGCGGGATTGCCGTGAAGATTGAATACATGTTTGTATTTGGGAAGGTCGGCTAGTGTTTCTGAGACGATGCGTGATAGTGGCTGCAGCGAAGGCAGGCCGACGGGAAAGTCTGTTTTTTTCTTCCACCGCGAATAAAACGCCTCGGTCTTTTTTTCGGCCACGACGGTTGCATTGGTAATAACGCCCACAACACGAAAATCGGGATGCACTTCCCGGCCGTTGAACCGTCGCGGCGTATCGAATAACGAATTTAACCGTTCGGCCCATTTAAGCGTCTCGTTATCGATCAAAAGCACCCCGCCGTTTTCAACGATGGCGCGCAGCCGGCCGTGCAGGTGGTCAATGCCATGGGCCTCGTTAACCGAATCTTCGCGCAAAAAATCCAACAGTTCTTCATCGCGAATGACGTCGACGATGGGTTTTTGGATAATATAATCGGCTTTGAAACCTTGTCGTAAGGCATCGGTTAAGGACAAACGCACCCGATAAAAATCATCTTTGGACGGTACATAAATTAGGGCACTGGGTTCCGTTAACTGCTCTCGCCAAAACGCTTGGGTGGGTTCGGTGGAATCCAAGCGGCTTTCAAACATGGGTAACGTGGGCCCAGCTGTGGGAGGTCCGGCGTGTTTTCCTGACAGTGCGGCCTTCATATCCGCGTTGTCTTCGATAAATGTAATAATCTCGGAAATTTCATTACACAAGAGATCGGTGGCATTTCGGTCTGACCAATCCTGCAGATCGGAGCGCAGTGTCGCCATATCCTTGATTTTTTCGGGATCAAGGTCGCCTATAGAGGCCGGAGAGATAGGCCGGGACATAAGTTGAGGGGCTAACAGATTGAATAACATCCGAGTCGCCGCGTAGGATTCCAATGGAATGGTAACGGCGGTCAGCACTTTTTCAACTCTCGGGTCCTCCTTTTTAAGTTCAAAAATTAGCGCGGTGAGTGCATTTGGCCTACTGAAGTCCAGGGCCGCCCTGACATGCATTGCGAACTTATATAGGTTGGGGCCCAGATCCTCCGAGGTTGGCTCGCTGAGGTCTCGGAAAATATCTAATTTTACCCCTGGGGGGTCTGTTATCCACTTGCGAAACTTGGCGGCAAGCCACTGGGTTGACGCCTCGTCCAATGGTTCGGCGGGCAAGGCTACTGGAGGCCCTATAACATCTTCGGCATGCGGTGTTGTAGGTGCCGAAGATCTCAAAGTCGCGGCGCCGCTGGCTCCTGAAGTCGCTGGCGACATAGGCCGATCCGGTGAGTGGTCGCCAACGTCGGTGCCTATACGCGGAGAAGGCAACAGCAGCGGAGTCGGACGACTGCCTTTTTTGGGTTCTGTCTTACGTGGGCCGGAAGGTGAATGCCCTCTGGGAGAATGCGGTTGTTTTGCGGGAATAGCGGACGACATTAGGCAATACCCCTCCTCAATTTGGGTTCCCCGTTTCCCTTATTTCAAAACATCACTTTATGATATAAATAAATCATGCCAAACAAAGTCGCAATAATCATGGGCTCCAAAACCGATCTTGAGATTATGTCCAAAGCGGAAGAATTCTTAAAATCGCAACATATTCCTGTGACCGTAATTGTCGCCTCGGCGCACCGCACGCCAGAAAAAGTCATCCAAATCGCGCAAGACATCGAAAAAGACTACGACGTGGTCATTGCTGCCGCCGGAATGGCCGCCCATTTGCCGGGAGTTTTGGCGGGGTTGGTCAGCAAGCCCGTCATCGGTGTTCCGATCAACGCGTCGCCCTTAAATGGAATGGATTCGCTTCTGGCCATTGTCCAAATGCCCACCGGGATCCCGGTAGCTACCGTGGCTATCAACGGCGCCAAAAATGCGGCCATTTTGGCGATGCAAATCATTTCGCTCAAAGATCCGGCGGTTCGCGAACGTTTTCTCGTTTTTCGAAAATCTCTAAAAGAGCAATGAACCCCCTCGACATCGGCGTCCTGGCGATGCTGGCGTACCAAGGCCTGATGGGCTTTCGAAAAGGCCTGATTCGAATCGTCTTGGATATCGTGGTGCTGACTGCGGCCGTGATGGCGGGAATACTCTATCGGGAGAAAATTACGCAGTTCGTATTGGCACATAGCGACTTATCACCAGCCTATGCCTCCGCCGCCGCGTTTTTGTGGATTATCGCCGGTGCGCTTGTTTTACTTCTGATTGTTGACCGCATTGCCGAATCGTCGATTAGCGCGACGGCGTTGGGCCCTTTAAACCCCCTGGGCGGATTGGCCATTGGCGTAATCAAAGGCGCGATTCTGGTTGTCTTGATTTTGATCCCGGTCAGCCGGTTTGAATGGGATGTATTTAACAAATCCCAGTCTGCCGAGATCGCTAGTCCGGTTATCCGAGCCACGTCGCAATTCCTGTTTTCCGATCGAGACGTCCACACGTTTTACAAGTCCCTGAAACCCGATTTTTTACCGGAAGCCCCGCGATTTAAACTGCCTTCCAAGAACTAACGCCCTGTGTTACCCTTTTGAAGTCATTCCACACACATCAAGGGAGGTCTTCTCATGAGCGTTCTCGTCGGGCGTCAGGCGCCGGAATTTGAAGCCAAAGCGGTCGTTAATGGCAGTCAAATCCAACAAATCAAGTTGTCATCGTTTCGCGGACAGTATGTCGTGCTTTTCTTTTATCCGTTTGATTTTACCTTTGTTTGCCCCACCGAACTGCACGCCTTTCAAGAAAACTTAATCGATTTTGAACAACGCAACACCCAAGTGATCGCTGTTTCCGTCGATTCGCATCATTCGCACTTGGCATGGCTAAATACTCCCAAAGACAACGGCGGTATTCAAGGCATCACCTATCCGGTTGTTTCGGACATCCATAAGCAAATTTCACGCGATTATGACGTTCTTTCAGAGGCTCTGGGCGCGTCGTATCGCGGCCTGTTCCTGATCGATAAACAAGGCATTGTGCGGCACCAAGTCGTCAATGACACCGCTCTTGGCCGCAGCATCGACGAGGCGCTTCGAATGGTGGATGCGTTGCAATTTAACGAAAAGCACGGCGAAGTGTGCCCGGCAAACTGGAAATCTGGCAAAAAAGCGCTTCAAGCCACGCGAGAAGGCGTAGCCGCCTACTTTCAAGGAGGGAAATAGATATGGCTCACGATCTACCTAAATTACCCTATGCGTTTAATGCTCTGGAACCGTCAATTGACGCCCGCACGATGGAAATTCACCACGGCAAGCACCACGCAGCCTACGTGACCAATCTGAATGCTGCGATTCAAGGCACGGAATGGGAAAAAAAGTCCCTGGAAGACCTGATTTCAAAGATTAATGACCTGCCCGAAGGAATAAGGGCCGCAGTTCGCAACAACGGCGGAGGTCACTTCAACCACTCGCTATTTTGGAAGCTGATGGCCCCCAAAGCCGGCGGCGAGCCAACCGGAGACCTGGCCGATGCAATTAACAAACAATTCGGCAGCTTTGCAGCATTCAAAGAAAAGTTCGAAACGGCAGCCAAAACCCGCTTTGGTAGCGGTTGGGCGTGGCTAGGTGTTAAAGCCGATGCCACATTGTGCGTGTGTTCTACGCCAAATCAGGATAATCCCTTGATGGACGTGGCGGAAAACAAATGCCGTCCGATCCTGGGTTTGGACGTCTGGGAGCACGCCTATTACCTGCATTATCAGAACCGTAGGCCGGACTATGTCGCGGCTTTCTGGAACGTGGTGAATTGGAACGAAGTGAAATCGTTATACGTTGCCGCACGATAATTAGGGTAAGGGGGATCTAAAAAATGACCTTACAAACGCTTCACACTGTTCATATTCCGGTTATGGGGACCGCGTTTACGATCGATACGCCGGTAAAAGTCGCTATGTTTGGGATTTCCTCCGTAATGTCGATTGGGGACGATGAACTGTGCGAAACGATGCGTGAGCATTACTCCCAGCTTTACAGCCTACCTTACGAACCTATTAAGAAGTGGGACGAAGATTATCGTGCCCGCCGGATCACTGAATATCTAAATTTGGTGGACGATATCGTTGTGATGAAATTTTCGCAGCTCAAACAAGAATCATTCGACTCCGATCAGCTGAATCAGTATTTTGAGATGCTGCCGGAGCAATCACCCGTGAAGCTGAAATATGGCCGAATGCTTCAAGCGAGCAACGAAGAAAAACTGACTCTGCAAAATGAACTGCGCGCTGAAATGAAAATGGGGTCTTTGGACGTCAATATCATGACGAAGTTAGATCGAGATAATTTTACGAAAGACAACCAGCCGCTGCCGGAAGAGTTTTCGGATGCGCTATCGGCCCTTCGTGGATTTGCCAACAGTAAATTACGCTCCGGGATCGTGTTTTCCGCCGGGTTTAACCGTCGACTGTATGCCTATATCACCCAGTTTGCCGATTTCTTTCCGGACGAAAACGGTGTCATCAAGAAGAAAATCATCTTGAAAGTATCGGACTACCGATCATCGCTTACTCAAGGCAAGTTCCTGGCTAAAAAAGGGGTGTGGGTGTCGGAACACCGCATTGAATCCGGGTTGAATTGCGGCGGACACGCGTTTGCCTCGGAAGGCTATTTGTTGGGTCCGATTATGGAAGAATTTAAGAGCCGTCGGCAGGAATTGTTTTCTTCTTTGTTAGAAGTGTGCAACGAAGGTCTTCTGGCAAAGGGGCGACCCATCATGAAGGCGTTGCCGGAGACGCGCATCACGGTTCAAGGCGGAATCGGTACGGCGCAGGAAAATCAATTTTTATTCGACTACTATGACGTGGATGGAACTGGCTGGGCGACGCCGTTTCTATTGGTACCGGAAGTCACTAACGTAGATCCGGCGACTCGCGAACTGTTGAAAAATGCAAAACGCGAAGATTTGTATTTAAGCGATATTTCACCGCTTGGGGTTCCGTTTAACACCATTCGCGGCACCGAAAGTGAAAAGCAAAAATTAGAGCGCGCCGAAAAAGGCCGTCCCGGTAGCCCGTGCCCCAAAGCGCACTTGGTATCGAATACCGAATTTACGCCTAAGCCGGTATGTACGGCATCGACGCTTTACCAAAAGAGGAAAATTGAACAATTGAAGACGCTGAATCTGTCAGAGCCGGATTATCAGGAACAGTTCCTTAAGGTGATCAACAAGGCATGTTTGTGCGAAGACTTGGCAGCGGCGGTGTTGATCAATAACCAGATCGACAACAAGCGTCCGTTGCGAGGCGCCATTTGTCCGGGACCCAACCTAGCGTATTTCTCGTCGCGGTTCTATTCGATGAAAGAAATGCTGGGTCATATTTACGGCCGAATCCATATTCTTAATGACACCTATAGACCGAACATGTTCATTTCCGAACTGAAAATGTACATCGATTATTTGGCCAAGGAATTCAAAAAAACAGTGGGTACGCCATCGCGTCAGCAGCTTAATTATTTACGTGCATTTAAACAGAATTTGACCGAGGGGATTGACTATTACAAGGGACTTGCGCAAAAACTTAATTTTCGTGATGAACTAATGGCGCTTAAGGAAGAGCTGGATCGGCTGATCGCCAATAATCAGCATTTTTTTGCGGCGCAGGTGGCGTTAACACCGGCTTAAATCATGACAAAAAAAATTGTTTCGTTTCGGCTGATGCAGCTCACAAGCATTCTCGAAAGAAACAATTTAGTCGCCCAAGAACATTTCTTGAAGGCCGGTAATGACTACGAAATAGCGCGTAAGATTGCGCTGCCCAACTCAAATATTCATACGATTGTTGTGGCTGATTTTAGTTCGGGATCGCAAAAGACCTTGTTTCGCTGGGAAGGAACCGGCGTGGAGCCGCGATTGCACGCCATCGACCCCGATCTGGATCCTCCGGTTCGAGCGCAAAAATCAGCTCGATTTGAAGCAATGCCGTTTGATTGTGACTTTGTTCGACCGATTAATTCCATGACCAAAAGTTTTACGGCGTTGGCCTTTTTCAAAGCGGTCGGCGATTATAAACGGCTATCTATCACCGATGATATCCCGTTATCACGGTTTTATCCCGAATTGGGAAAGTCCTGTCCTTTGAGGGTCGGGCATGTTTTGAACATGGCCAAATCGTTTGATTGGGATGAACATAAAGCGGACTATAGAAGTCCTGAAAACCCGATGCGGCAGTTGTTACAATCGACCGATCCGGTTGGGCTTGTTCTTGAACGGATAGCACAGTGGCAGACTCGTCCGGATGCAAGAGTGGACGAAGTTTCGGTGTATAACGGCGGTTGCACCACGTTGCTGATGGATATGACGGAACAATTGATCAACGACCGAGTGGGCCAAAGAAGTATCACATTAAATTCGGGGAAAACGCTGGCAGATTTCGCAGAAGAGGCACTATTTCAACCATTGGGTATTCGGGCCAAATGGGCTTCGTTTACGGCTTCTCGACGGGTTTCGGGATCGGGTGGGCTGGAAATGTCTCCGAATGACTTGCTCAAGGTCGCGGGATACCTTTTTTCCGAGCGACCTGATTTGCTTCGGCGGCTTCTCGACAACAAAATACCTTCGATTCGACCGGGTAGATTCTATTCCGGCCAGTTTTGGATATCACAACTTGCAACCAGCGATGGCTCGACAGTCGACATGATTTCAATGTCAGGTGTCGGCGGGCAGAGGTTAAGTTTGATTCCCAGTCTCAAAGTGGCGATCGGCATGACAGGCGGCAATTACAATCAAACAGGGTTAGACAACTGTTTGCCCGATTCGCCGATTGTGGGCGGTTATTTGTTGCCTGCGGTTGGGATTAATTTGGTCACCTTCCAAGGCGTTGAATTAACGTAAATACCGAGAACCGACGTTAGTGCCGGCGTAGGACGTAATAAGCCCCGCGAAATTCGCCGATTTTTTTAAGATATTTTTTGGTCGCCATATCGTTGATGTCAGTTACCGCGCTTTTCAGTGAAATTTTATTTAATTTCGCGTAGGTCGCCGTGTTTATTGACGTATTCTTCTTAAGATATTCAATCGCTTTTCTTTGGCGCGGCGTCAGGTCTTCATCCGATATTTCAACCGGCTTGGGTTTTTTATATAAAATGACTCGAAAAAACCAATCGGATATCACAAATTCCGGCTCGGGCAAACCTGCCTTTCTCATTCCGTCCTTCATTTTAGGTATACCTGTCCCAAGACCTTCGATGTAGCCCATGTCACGCAGTATTCGATAAATAATGGGGTTTCTGCGCACCGACAAGAGGCCAAATAATTCGCGTGTGAGCCCCTGGACAAGAGATCCCGGATTGGCCACTTCGATGCGATTGTCAAAAAGAGAAATCTGAATAGAATCTTTGCTAAAATAGTCCCTATGTGCGACTGCATTAATCACCATTTCACGAATCACCGGAAGGGGAAATTCATAATACTCTTCCCGTCGGGGCGTCGATGTAATTTGGATGCGTTTACTAATGTGACTTCTTACAAATTCCGTCGCTTGGTCGATAGCACTTCCTAGATCGGTTTGGATAAGCTGATGAGAAATAATTTCTATTGGCTCGGAACCGGCAAATTGAACAACCTTAATTTCAGCTTGGGGAATAAAATGGACGGGGTTTTTGGCAAATAGCAGCAACGTTGAATTTTTGATTCGTAGGCTTTTATCAGAGTCTGCAAGCCTATTGCTGATCAGAAACTTTTCTATTCCATGCGATTTTAGAACCGCTTCTTGGCCCCGGGCTTCCAAATAGGCTTTGATTTTATGGATGTCTAAGTCTTTAAGTGTTGCCAATGAATCGAAGGACTCGTCGAACGACAGAATTTGCCGGTGACGAAGATATTCAAGATGCGTTGCACCGTCCAGTCGTCGATTCGTGCTGCCGACGCGCACATAAATGGCGCCATGAAACGTGTGATAAATTTGGTCAGAGGGCTGCTGAACGATGACCGATAGAAGCTGCTTGCCATCTATCTGATGCCGCTCAACCGAAATTAACGGGGCCGGAGAAATGGACTGTGCCGCAGATGAAACCTCTTGCTGAAGTTTATCGATGCTGCCTTTTAGACCAATTACTCGCCCTTTGTCGTCGATTCCAATCAACACAGTTCCGCCTAACGTGTTGGCGAATGCCGCCATTACCTTGCTGATGTCTTGGGCACTATGAAATGATTCTTTAAATTCGGCCTGCTGGCTCTCTCCGATTTTTAAGAGTTTTTGAATTTCCCTTATACTGATTTTCTGCACGCGATCAATCTTACAAGTAATTACAAGTAATTACAAGTAATTACAAGTAAATTAACCTACGATCTATGAAACAACCGATCCAAACAGGCAATTAGAAACGGAAAATAGTAGCCATGCCATTGCCGGCCTTGTCGAGGAACTGAGGAGAGTGCATCCAGCGCACCGCGCAGATTGCCGAGACGTGCTTGATCCGTTGCAATATTTAAAAGCGCTTGTTCTCTATCAAAGGAGCGCGCTCGCATCTCACTATTCGCCACCATAGATGCAAGTCTCAATGTATTTACGCCATTGGCTTTCGCATCCGAGATTCCCTGCGCCCCGCCGATTTGTCTAAGTGCCATCACCTTAGCATCCGGACTATCTAATTTAACGGCCATTCTTATCGCCGCACTAAATGTTTGATCGCGTTCCGCACCCATCCCTACTTGCGCTTGTTTTTGCGCAATATAGCAGAGATGCGGCGCAACAGTCGCACCCGATACGGCATGCCGAAAGGTTGCAGAAGCTCCAACAAAATCCTTTGCCTTGGCCTGGCCCTGCGCAACGTCACACACCACCACTCCATTCAAGTCTCTGTCTGGCCCAAACACAATTTTCTGAGCAGCACACGCCGCTTCGCTCAATGTCTGAACGACGTCGCCTTGAGCTTCCAGCTTGTTCAGTTCTGTTGCGACACTAAGGAGCTCCGAGGCTCTTGCGCAGGGATCCGCAATCATTTTTGCACTGTCTGCCGCGTCCCTAAGCAACTCATGAGACGCTTTCAAATCATTTGCAGCATGTTGAATGCGAGCAAATTCCCGCTGGTGTTGGGACCTTATCTGAGGATCTTCACAAAACGCCATCACGTCCTTCGAGCCTAAAGTACAGATTGTCCGAGCAAACGCTGGCTCGCTGGACACGACCATCCTGAAATAGGTCGCAATTCTAGAGGCTGGATCGCTGACGGTTTTTGTTGACTCGATTGCCGCACTAAAGGTTTTCTCTGCCCCGATGCTATCTTTTGCCAAAGAGTGCAAAACGCCAATTACGGCTAATGCCCGTGACCTCTCGGATGGATCTTCTATTTCATTCGCTGCGTTAAGTGCATGGGACGATGCGACACTACGTGCAAAGGACAAATTTCCGGCATTGACCAGATCCTGGCCAATGCTGCAAAGCAATCTAGCATGGCGGACCGGGTTGCCTACCAATTCGGCAGCCTCACCGATTGCAGTAGAAAATAGCGAGCCGACTGACGCCTCGTTTTTTAGTCCCTGGGCTAGGTCAAACTCTGAAAGAGTACGGGCGATTGTGCTCAGCGTCTGCGCTTTTCCTTCAGCCCTACGGACCTGTCGAGCAGCAGTAGTTGCGGCACCGACCAGTGTTTTTCTCGCCTCTGTCGGAGATCCCGCCTTAAACTGCCATTTTGCAGCTAAAACCAATGTATCCACACGGTCAGATGCTTTTTCGAACGTCAGAGCTACTTCCTGAACGACATTGAGTGTTTTCAACGCGTCTCGCTGCAATCCTGCTGTACATTGACTTCTCGCAATGTCTAAAAGAGTTCTTTCTCTGAGATAAATCTGATCGCAATCGCCGAGTACTTTGACGCCCAAATTAAAGGCCAATTGGGCACGTCCCTCAGTGTCCCCTACTTTAACCAAATGATCGGCCATATCGACAAATGCGCGCGCACGATGGCCTGGTATTGAAATCGACTTGGCAACCTTCACGGCGTCGTCCCACCGACCCACATAGAGCAAGGCTTGAGCGTATCGGGCTTGGTAACAGCTATAACTGACATTCGTGCTCCTAAGATTGTCCCCGTTTTGGATCTCACCCCCGCTGCAATAGAGGTGGCGATAGAGCCCCGACAGCATATTGAATAGAAGATGGTCAGTCCTTTGATCCTCAGCCGGCGTAATAGGCGTAAGAATATTTTCCAGCTCCTTCGCTGTCATCAGCGGCTCACGTTTTTTACTTCCCTTTTCTTGTCTTTTCAGCTGCATTTCGGTAAAGAGCGTGGACGTCAGCTTCTCATTTACAAGAAAAAGCGGGACGATGTCTTGTAAATAGTTCCCCTCTCGCCCATAAAGAAACGAAAAGATCCGCAACTGAAGATCTGGCAAGAGGCGCGTCAGAGGGAAGGGGCGTTGGTCTAAGCTTATAATTTTGCGCATCTAAAACAATTATCGGAAAAATGGATCTTAAGATTTCAGGATCTTATGTTTTGCGACGCAAAACTATCAATATGGCAAATTAATCCGAAAGCTCTCAAACGAAAATCCTACCTGGAAAATCGGGCTGGAAAACGTACCGGAAGGAAAGGTCAGATAGCCCACTTTCGAATCCAAAAACAAATGCGGCATAAATTCCCAGCTTAATCCCGTTTGCCCCTCGACCGAAAATCCGCCGCCGGCTTTGACACCGCCACCACCGCCGGAACCCAGCAAAAGTTTTGAATCCAGCGAAAGAGAGTGGGTGATGGGCTGCGAATAGCCTAACCCAAACGCCGCAATGCCATAGCCGCCTCTGTTGCCGCCCACCGCGCCAAAAATGGCGGTGGCCAAATAGGCATGGTCGGTTAGAAATAAATCGAAATGATAGCCAAACACGCTGGCCAGCCCTTGATCGGTCTGCAAATAATTTTCATACAGAATATGTTGAACAACACGCTGTTTTTCTAATTTTTGAATTTCTTCCGAATTGAGCGTTGCGCCCGATAACGGAGCCGCCAACTCCCAAAAAGGCAGCGAGACATTAAATGCCACCGAGGGACTTGAGATATTTCCGTTAATAAAATGAACGTAGCCTGCTTCAAACGGGCCGATGGTAATACTTGGGTGGATGACCAAGCCGCCACCCTGCGGAGCGCTGCCCCCGCCGCCTGCACCCACCATGACGCTGAGGTTTTGATAACCAAACTGAATGCCGCCTTCCAAATACCCGGAGCGGATGCCGGAAACGGCGCCATATCCCGCCTCGCCCCAATACCAGTCGGGAGTCAAATATCGACGTTGCTTTGCGCCGTACAGTGTAATCTGCTCGGAAGACGAAATGTTGTAGGTGCGAACGCCAATCGCCAATTCCGTTTTATGTTTTTCCACATCGGTCGCATGAATCGGTAAGGCCATTAAAAGCAGGAGTAGTAGGGGACGATAAAAACAACTGGGCCGACCGGTATGGCATGCATTTTTGCCTTTGGCTCGAACCAAATAGAGTAGAGAGTTGTCTTCGCAATTGACCCGCATGTCGACCAATTCCAGAAAATTTCCGGAGGTGGCCCCCTTTACCCACAATTCATTTCGCGAGGTGGACCAAAAGGTCGCGATTTTGTGCTTGAGCGAATAGTCGACGGCTTCTTTGTTGGCAAACGCCAAGATTAATACCTGTTGCGTATCGGCGTCCTGAACCACCACCGGAACGACGTCGGTTTTGATTTTCCGTATTTTTGAATAATCGAGGTCGCTAGATGACAGGGAGTTTGAAGTGGATGCCATGTTCAATGCTGTCTTTCTGGGTTACCGTGACTTCGGGATATCGGGACTGTATCTTGGCCACCAGCTGATCCACCACGTAACGCGGCACCGAAGCGCCTGAACTAATGCCTACCCGACCCGCATGGTCGATCCAGGAAAACTGAAGTTCATCCGAGGTATCAATAATATAGGAAGGGACGCCCTGTTTAGCGGCAGTTTCCTTGAGGCGATTGCTATTAGAGCTTTGCGGCGATCCGCAAATGATAATAACGTCGCAACGTTCCGATAACTCCAACACCGCGTCTTGCCGATTCTGAGTCGCATAACAAATATCGGCTTTGGAGGCGCCCAAAATATTGGGAAATTTTTGTTTAAGCTTGTCGACCATCGCCGAGGTATCCGAAACGGACAACGTGGTTTGCGTCAAAAACCCGACCGGCTGATCCGGCCTAACCTCAAGCTGATCCACATCATGTTCGTCTTCAATGACGTGCAGCAAGTCCGGGCGTACGTATCCGGAGGTTCCGATCAGCTCTTGATGCCCTTTATGGCCAATCAACACCGTTTGAACGCCGCGCTCCGAAAATCGCTTGGCTTGGCGGTGGACTTTTGTAACCAGGGGGCAAGATGCATCGATATAACTTAGATTTCTGATTTTTGCTTGCTCAAACACGTCCGGAGCACTGCCATGGGCGCTAAATACCACTGGCGCACCTTCAGGGACGTCTTGTAGTTCTTCGATAAAAATAACACCGCGCCGTTCAAAATCGGCGATCACAGACGTATTGTGAACAATGTGGTGCCGAACATAAAGCGGAGTTCCGTATTTCTCCAACGCCTTTTCGACAACCTCGATTGCCATAGCCACCCCCGCGCAAAAGCCTTGGGTGTGGGCGAGTTCAATTTCTTTAAGCATACTGAAGCTATTCTAACCGACGGCTTTGTCGACTACAACCAGGGCCAAAAGCGCGCACAGATAATAAACAGAGGCTTTCAGAACCCGCCGGGCGTCGGTATGAGACTTGGTCTTAGCAAATTGAAGGCCTTCTCGGATCAAATAAATTCCCAATATCAATGCGCCTACCAAATAAATCAATCCCAGCATCCGAAAATAAAAAGGCAGGAAAGACACGGCCAAGAGCAGCGTCGAATGAATTAGAATCTGGCGCGCGGAGCGAGAGCCGTCGTCGTCGATGACGGAGAGCATCTTAAACCCGCCCCGCTCATAGTCGGTCTTATACATCCAGGCAATCGCATAAAAATGCGGCAGCTGCCACACAAATAACAATGCAAATAACACCCACGATTGGGGCGACAGCGACCCCGTAGCGGCAGCCCATCCTCCCAACGGCGGCAGTGCGCCGGGTACAGCACCGACCATGGTGTTCAACCAGGATATGCGTTTGAGCGGGGTATAAATCGCAACATAAAGAAACGCGGTCAAAAAGGCGAGAAACGCAGTCAATGCATTAACAAGAAAAACTAAAAGTAGGAGACCGGCTGCCAGCAACAGCGTTCCTAGGAAAGCAGCTTGCAAGGTTGAAATGATGCCTTTCGGAAGCGGACGATTCATGGTGCGTTCCATTTTGGCGTCGACGTCTTTTTCCAAAACATGGTTCCAAACCGCCGCCCCGCCGGAAACCAGGCCGGTCCCAACCATCGCTACCAAAAATACGGTTGCCGAGTGGTCTCCGGGCGCTAAAAAAAAGCCCAGGCTGAGCGTCACTAGCTGCATGACCAAAATACGGGGCTTTGTTAGCTCTACATAAGCGTTCATCCGCGTCGGGCCCGGACAATTTTTGGCAAGGTTAGCACTTTTTGAATTTCTTGCTCTTTAGTTTGCTTAACGCTCTCTAACTTTGCCACTTCCTGTTTGCGTATTTCAACATGCCGTTCAAATCGGGACATTTTTACAGAGTATTCCTCCTGAAGCTCAACCTTTTTAGATTCAAGACGATTCAGGTACTCTTTCTCTTCCTCATCACGTTCCTTCATGCGAATTTCCAAGGCCATTTTTTCTCGCGCCCATTCTTTATGCAGATCTTGGATTTCGGCATGATGGCGTTCCACAGAATTACACAATTCCGTAAACTCCGCATAGCGAGCGGCATAATTTTTCTCTAAAAGATCCAGCGTTGTCTTAAATTCCTGACGCAGCGACAAAAACGCTTCCG
This sequence comes from uncultured Candidatus Marinamargulisbacteria bacterium, assembly GCA_964349635.1. Classification (GTDB taxonomy): domain Bacteria; phylum Margulisbacteria; class Marinamargulisbacteria; order SXXA01; family CAYGHZ01; genus CAYGHZ01. Next base: position 10,525 of record CAYGHZ010000004.1, on the reverse strand, counting down.
CTACCGGATCACCTTTTGGTTTTCCAAGGCTTTTTTTATATTCTTCGATATGATCCGAAATATTCTTCAATGGGACGAATGCGGCAGCGTTTTAACAAGCTTCACTTTCGATTGAATATCAAATACGCCGGCTTCCACAGGATCCGTCGCAAATCGGAAAAAAATATCGCTGGCCGTAAAAGCGATAAAAATAAGCAGAAACAAAAGTGTTCCCACAAATACAACGCCGTTAAAGGCTTTATCCCATCGCAGGCCCATGAAAAACATCGCGACCAGAGAGGCTTTTGAAATCGCAATTAATAAGGCTACCACCGTATTAAACAGGCCAAGATCAAACCTGGTAATAAATACCGTCAATACGGTCAATGCCAGCAGCGCCGTAAATGTGCCTACATAATATCGAAGCGGGGGTACAAAATGTTCGGAGTGGTCATCCATAGGTTTATGCAATCAAATAAAATAAGGGGAATAAGAAAATCCAAATCATATCCACCAAATGCCAATAAAGCCCAACCATCTCAACCGGTGTGTAATATCCTGAATGAAAATGACCCTGCGCGTTTCGTTTAATTAGCCATGCAATCAGCCCGATACCGACCACCACATGCAATCCGTGCAGCCCGGTCATAGCAAAATAAAGCCCAAAAAAGAGATGCAGATTAGTAAATGTTCCTTCCGCATTGAACCAATTATAGGGTAGCAATCCGTGATGAATTTTTTCGGTGTATTCAAAATATTTCACGACCATAAATGCGACCGCAAACGCCATGGTAAAAAACAAATACCAACCGGTGCGTTTTTTTTGACTCAACTGCGCGCTGCGAACGCCCATCACCATTGTAAAACTGCTGGCAATCAGGAAAAGCGTATTTAGGCCACCCATCTTCCACGACAAGTGATTGTGGGCTTCAACAAACATCTCAGGATAAAGGCCGCGAAAAATACAGTAAGCAACAAACAAGCCGCCAAAAAACAGAAGTTCTTGGCCCAAAAACAACCACATGCCTAATTTTGCAGCGTCAAATTCCTGAGCCTTGGTATCAAAATGATGGGCAACTTCATGCTGTACAAACGACATTATTTAATCCCCAAATCTTGATAGGTGTGATATTCGTACGGCCCGAACGAGACGTGCGGAGCTTCTTCAAAATTGTGCATCGTTGGAGGGGAACTTGTCGCCCATTCCAGAGTCATTCCACCCCAAGGATTATCAGGGGCTTGCTCGCCATTTCTTAGCGACTCCAGAAGATAAAACGCCATGATCAAGAAGCCCAATCCCATCACCCATGTTCCCGACGTTGAAAACGCATGCAGAGGCTGAAACTGGTCAAGGTAGTTGTGATAACGGCGTGGCATTCCTTTTGAACCCAAGAAGAACTGGGTGAAGAAGACCATGTTAAAACCCAAGAAAATCAAGCCGCACGAAATCCGACCCCAAAACTCGCTATACATTCGACCAAACATTTTGGGCCACCAGTAATGCAACCCACCCAAGAACGCCATGACCGTTCCGCCAACCATTACATAGTGGAAATGGGCCACGACATAGTAAGTGTCAGTAAGGTGTATATCGAGTGAAAGCGCGGCTAATACAACACCGGTAAAGCCGCCGATGCAAAACAGGAATATAAATGAAAGAAAATAAAGAAACGGAGTTTTGGGATCAATGGAGCCTTTGTACATGGTAGCGATCCAGTTAAATACTTTAATAGCCGAAGGAATGGCGACCAAAAATGTTAAAACCGAAAAGAGCATATTGGCAAAATCCGACTGGCCGCTGACAAATAAATGATGTCCCCAGACCAAAAACGCAATGATGGCGATAGCAATACTGGAATACGCAATTTGTTTGTATCCAAAAATATTGCGTTTGCAAAATGTAGTAACCAATTCGCTCATGACACCCATTGCAGGCAAAATCATGATGTAAACGGCAGGATGACTATAAAACCAAAAGAAATGCTGAAACAAAACCGGGTCTCCACCCAACGCGGGATTAAATATTCCAATGCCAATCACGCGCTCCAACATTAAAAGCAACAAGGTAATAGCGAGGACAGGAGTTGCGAGTACCTGAATAATCGACGTTGCATAGAGCGCCCAGGCCATCAGAGGCATGCGAAACCAGGTCATGCCCGGTGCGCGCAATTTGTGAATCGTTACGATAAAATTAAGCCCAGTTAAGATAGACGAAAACCCAAGAATAAAGGCCCCCAACGTCATGGTAATGACGCTGGTTTGGGTTTGAATCGAATAGGGGGTGTAAAACGTCCAGCCGGTATCCACGGCGCCGGAAATCAACGAAAATACGCAAAAAACGGCTCCGAACATATAAATGTAAAGACTAAATAAGTTTAGCCGAGGGAACGCTACGTCTTTAGCCCCAAGCATCAGCGGCAGCACAAAATTGCCTAGCGACGCCGGAATAGAAGGGATAATAAAGAGAAACACCATAATGGCACCATGTAACGTGAACAATTGATTATATTGTTTGTCGGTAAACAAAAGACCGCTGGGACTCAATAGCTCCAGTCGAAGCGTTAACGCATAGAGGCCGCCCAACGCAAATGAAAATGTGACAAAGGCCAGGTACATCAGGCCAATTCGTTTATGATCTAATGTTAAGAGCCAGGATTTTATTCCTCTGGATGCCTTAAAAAAACTGACGCCATGTGCGCTATCGTTTGCCACGTTTTCTCCTGCTTATTTCAATGTCTTAATATAGTCGATTATAGCGTTGATCTCAGTGTCGCTCAATAAACCTGAAAACGTGGTCATGAGAGGCTGAAATCCTTTCACCAACTTTGCTTTGGGATCCAACATGGACTCGCGAATGTAATTATCGTCCGCCATTGCAGACTTGCCGTCCACAAATTCTCGTTTCGCTCCATAAAGGCCTTTCCAACTCGGTCCGATTTTGGTTGTTCCATCAATCGAATGGCAGGCGTTGCACCCCTTCGATGCAAATAATTTTTCGCCCAATACGGCGGGCGGAATACCTTTATCGGCTTCCGAAGACCCCGTTTTTAACCATTTTTCATAATCGTCATACGATACCACTTTAACAGTGGCCAACATGTTGGAATGGCTATCGCCGCAATATTCAGCGCAGAATACCTGAAACTGACCCAAGCGGTTCGGCTCAAACCACATACGGGTATAGCGATTGGGAACCAAATCCCGCTTTACCCGAAAATTGGGAATGTAAAATGAATGCAATACATCGGTGGACGTCATCACCAGCCGGATCGGAACATTCACAGGAACCACCATTTCGTTGAGCGTCTTTAGTCCTTGCGGATATTCAAACTGCCAGGCCCATTGCCGACCGGTTACCCGGATATCCAGCGCGTTTTCCGGCGGAATACTCATTTTTAAATAATCGGTATAACCCCAATAAAAAATAAACATCACCAAAATGGTGGGGATAGTAGTCCAAATGACTTCTAAATAAAAATTATGGATAACTTGCTTGTGAGCGGCGGGGTTGGTGGGAGTTCGACGATACTTAAATAAGAAATAAATAACGGTCGCCACAATAGCGGCAAAAAGAAGAATCGATCCCCACAAAATAAAATAATAAAGGCCGCCCCACTGTGCAGCCAAATCAGTGGCGGATTCCGGGAACCACAAGCCGCCTTTGTTCATTAAATGTTCTGTTTTTACGCTATTCATTTTGCCACCTTCAAACGCCATATCAACACACCGATGGCGATTAATGTAATAAACCCACCGGCCCGCATGAGATTCATGGCATACAGGACATATTTCTGGGATTGAGGATCGTAATTATAACAAAACAACAGCACCCTTTCTACGGTAGAAACAAGCTTTCCCTGATTGGCTTCTAAAATTGCCATTTTTAGATCGAATGCCGGGTATTCAATGCCATATAAATAGCGCGAAATTCTTCCGTCGGGAGTCAACACAAACGTTACCGCGCGGTGAAAATATTCTTTTGATTTTTCGTCATACTTATATTGGAATCCCACCGACTTTGCCAAGGCGTCGATAGAGGGTTGATCGCCGACCAAAAAATGGCCGCGGAGATTCGGGTACTTTTCTTTAAATGCAGCTGCACTAGAGGCCGTATCCTTAGGGTCAATACTTACTGCAACAACGTCGTACCGTTCGCCCGACTTAAACGGCAATCCCTTGGCCCCATTGTCAACACCGGTTAACACCAAATTACACAACATCGGACAATTGAAATACGCCAGAATCAGTACTACGGGTTTTTTCTGATTAAGATAATCCCCAAATTTCACAGGCTTTCCGGTCTCGTTCGTAAAGGTCAAATCCATGGGAACTTTTTGCCCAAGATGTTCAACGACGCCAACATCATTAAGCGCTTTGGGTTGGACACTAGCCTGGCCATACACCGCAGAGGCGAATAGAACCACAAAAAGAAGGGAGAGTTTATTTCGCACGATAGTCCTGAACTACTTTCTCCATGGCGTAATCAATAGGAACTTGCACCCAATCTTTCTTCAGATCTTTCCAACGGGTGGCAGAAAGTTCTTGGTCTTCGTACGTTCTAATAGATTGCAAGAAAAGCGTAACCGGAACCAATTCTTTTTGATTGAGTTCGTCAGTAGACGATGTTCGGTAATACCAGAGGGAACAGACAAAAACGAGGGCTAACAAAAGCGCAGTAAGCGCAACCGCCCAGGCAATCGCCTTGGCATAGGGTTCAGTGGTATCGTGACGAATTTCTCCGGAAGACATCTATTGCTCCTTATGCATTCTTAAAATGAAGAGATTCTTCAAGTCTTGGGTCGCCACACGCAACCAACGAGTGACGTTTCATTCGACTGAACAAAGCCCCAAAATAAATACCGCCGATCCCGATAAAACATGTTAAATCAATAAGGCTGGGACTAAATCCATTAGGTGTGATATTCGGCATAATCATCCAATACATATCGATAAAGTGAATTCCTAAAATCCAAACCAGCATCATAAAGTGCGTTGTTAAATTTCGCTTGATATGGCGGGACATAAATAAGACAAACGGTATACCGAAGTGGCCAATTGCCAGCGCAGCCGCTACCCAATTCCAGCTGCCCATAAAATGCATTTTAAACCAAATCGTTTCTTCCGGAATATTGGCATACCAAATGAGGAAATATTGGCTAAAGGCGATGTACGACCAGAAAATATTGAAACCGTAGAGAAGTTTTCCGAGGTCGTGATAGTGCTCCACCGTAATTTTATCTCTGAGAAACCCAAACCGACGTAACACCATGGCAATGAAGGAGATCGTCGCGATTCCGCTAACGCACGACCCCGCAAAAAAATAAACGCCGATCATGGTGGAATACCAATGGGGGGTTAGGGACATGACCCAATCGACAAACGCAAACGTCAAGCTTAACGCAAATAATAAAACGCCTACGGCCGAAACACCCTGCAAAAGTAACGTCGTTTTTTCGTCACCGGTTTCATCTTGTTTGGTCGATTTCTTAAAAAATAGTTGGGAGAGAAACATCCATATGCCAAAGAAAAGCGCTGCACGAATCAGAAAAAACGGAAGGTTTAGGTAAGGCGATTTTACTTTTAAGATGGCATCGTGAGCGACGGCGTCATGATGCGTCCAATGATACAGTTGAAAAACGCCAAGCAAAATAGGGATAAACAACAATGCCATCACCCATAAATTTTTCATCTGATGTTCGGCTATTCGTCGAACGACCACGCCCCAACCGGCTCGTGTCAAAAATTGAATCAAAACAAAGAAGAACCCCCCTAAAGAAATCGTTAAAAAGAAACAGAACACCGTCAAATACGAAAAGAAGAAATGTTTTGGATTTTGCGTGTACATAATTAACGAGGCAAAAAGGCCAACCCCGCCCACAACAAAGCAAAGCGGCGCAAATTGATTCGCCAAAAACCCTGTTAATTTTTCCGGACTATTTTTCATTGTCGCGCCCCCGTTTTCTTTTTCGGTTTTTCGGTTTTCACATTCGCAGTAACAGCAACGGTAGCCGCCGGAGTTGGGATCGCCGGTTTCGGTCCGATCTTGGTTTTCATATCAGCCGGCAATTCAGATACCTTGGTTGTTCGTGATTTTTGAATGGCTCGCAAATACGCCACAATGGCCCATCGATCGCTTTCCGGAATCTGCTTTCCATAAGCCGGCATGTTTCGGATGCCATGACTGATGACATCAAACAGCTGTCCGTCCGGATACGCCAACAGGCGATCGTCCGCGAAATCGGGAGGAGGGACAAATCCGCGCTGAACCACCGGACCTTTGCCTGTGCCTGCGCGATCATGGCAAACGGCGCAATAGATATCGTAACGTTCCTGACCCCGAAGCATAAATTCTTTCGTGACATCTAAAGGAATACGCCTTACCCATTTTCCACTGGCATCTTTGCCTTCAAAGAATACCGGATCATCTTTGAGAGTTCCTTGCGCCACAGTGTCTTCCGGAATCGGCAAACTAAGCTGCTGCGCCTTATATTTTGCCTGCCAGTCCATATTAGGATTCAAGTGAAACGGAGGTGTTTCCGTGCGATACCCTCGGCACCCGGCAATCAAAAGTAAACATCCGAAAAGTAAAAATAGCGTCTTCATTGGTCTCGAATAACCTCCACGGATTGTCCGCCGATATTTTTCAAAAACGCCACCGTCTTTTGCTCGTCATCGGTGTCGATGCTGGCAAAAAAGCCATGCGAACTGGCCGTATGGATGCGGGAATGCTCAAACACACGATGATAATGTTTCGGAAGCCGATTAAGCGCGAACATTCCAAACACCGCAAAAAAAGCGGAAAACAATACCATTAACTCAAATGTAATCGGGACAAACGCTTGGTAACTAAATAGCGGTTTACCGCTAATGACTAGGGGATAGGCGCTAGCCGCTGCCCAGGATTGCAAAGCGAATCCGCCGGTCAAACCCAGAAAACCGCCGCATAACACGATCCAACCCATGGGAGTGGGTTTTAGTCCCATCGCATCGTCAATTCCATGTACCGGAAACGGCGTATACGTATCAAAATCGCGATACCCGGCATCTCGGATTTTTTCGGACGCTGTAATTATACTTTTTGGATCGGCAAATTCCGCAACGACGGTAACCATACCTAGTGTCCTTCTCCATGATGGGGATTGGCTTGAGGCATAATATTTTTTACTTCCGAAATCGCAATCATCGGTAAAAATTTCATAAATAACATAAATAGTGTCAAGAATAGCCCGAAGCTACCGATCAAAGTACACAGATCCACCCATGTCGGCGAATAGTAGCCCCAGCTGGAGGGCAAAAAGTCGCGATGCAACGTCATCGTAATCACAAACCGTTCAAACCACATGCCGATATTGACCAAAATGGAAATAACAAACATCACCGGAATACTGGTGCGGATTTTCTTGATCCAAAATAATTGAGGAAAAATAACGTTACAAGAAATCATAATCCAGTACGCCCAGTTGTAGGGGCCAAACGCGCGATTCACAAATGTAAATGCTTCATTGGGGTTGCCGGAATACCAGGCCACAAAAAATTCCATCCCGTAGGCGTATCCCACCATGGTGCCTGTCGCCAAAATAATTTTATTCATGGTTTCAAGATGATGCATCGTGACAAAATCTTTTAAATTAAAAAGCTCACGGGCAATAATCATCAACGTCATCACCATTGCAAAGCCGGAAAAGATCGCTCCCGCAACGAAATAGGGAGGGAAAATCGTGGTGTGCCAACCGGCCAATTGCGAGGCGGCGAAGTCAAAACTCACAATAGAGTGAACCGACAACACCAGCGGAGTCGCAATCGCCGCCAAAATAAGATAGGCGCGCTCATAATGTTGCCAGTGGCGACTGGATCCTCGCCACCCTAAGGCAAAAAGACCGTACACCACTTTACGAATACGGGTTTTTGCACGATCGCGAATCACAGCCAAATCGGGAATCAGACCGACATACCAAAACAGCAGAGACACCGTAAAATAGGTTGAGATTGCAAAAACGTCCCATTCGAGCGGACTTCTAAAATTGGGCCACATACCCATTTGATTGGGAACAGGAAATAAAAAATAAGCGAGCCAAACGCGACCCACGTGGATAACCGGGAACATGCCCGCGCAAATAACCGCAAAAATCGTCATCGCTTCGGAAAATCGATTGATCGACATGCGCCATTTTTGACGAAATAAAAATAAAATTGCGGAAATCAGCGTTCCGGCGTGCCCGATCCCTACCCAGAATACAAAGTTAACAATGGCAAACCCCCACGCCACCGGAACATTAAGCCCCCACACTCCGATACCATCCCATACGAGATAGGAAATCATCGAAATCAATAACATCAATCCGGAAAATGCTCCGGTAAAAACAATCCACCACCACACCGGCGCTTTCTTTTCAACCGGCGCACAGATAACGTCCGAAACGGACGCAAAGTCATGATTGCCCAATACTAACGGAACGCGCTGAACGGTACTCATACGGTGACTCCCAATCTAGGATGCGGATTGCGGATACTCGCCAAGTAACTGGTACGCGGCTTTAAATTTAATTCGGACAACAAGTCGTAGTTTCGCGGGCCGGCCTTAAGTTTTGCCACACGACTTTCTTTATCTAAGATATTTCCAAATACGATGGCGTCAGCCGGGCATGTTTGTTGGCAGGCCGTCAGTACGTCGCCGTCTCGAACCTGCCGATTTTCGATCGACGCGATGCTCTTGGATTCATTGATACGTTGAACGCAATACGTGCATTTTTCCATAACGCCGCGCATGCGAACGGTGACATCCGGATTAAATTGCATTTGAATGGATTTTTCAGGCTCTCGGATGTAGTCGAAGAAATGTTCGCGATGTTTCTTTACGGACTGCGGATTGCGTTGATGATAATCAAAGAAATTGAATCGCCGAACTTTTGCAGGGCAGTTATTGGAACAGTAACGGGTTCCTACACAGCGATTGTAGGTCATATCGTTTAAGCCTTCTTCACTATGCGAGGTAGCTGCAACGGGACACACTTGCTCACACGGCGCCATTTCGCATTGTAAACATGTAACCGGTTGTTCCAAAACGCGGGGGTTGTCCGGCGTCCCTTCGTAATAGCGGTCAATACGAATCCACAGCATTTCGCGTCCGCGACGAACCTGATCTTTTCCCACAATCGGAATATTATTTTCCGACTGACATGCGGTTAAACACGCATTGCAACCGGTACATTTGGCTAGATCGATCGATAATCCCCACTGATATCCTGTTTCGTATTTCTTTTCCTGCCACAAGGATTCCAACGGCGGGTGTTCCACCATTTCCTTGGCAAATTCAGGCTCTTCCTTATATGTTTCTAAATCCGCTTCCCGATAAATAGCGCGACCGTTTTGCTGGCTGCCATTGGTTTTATTTTCGATGCTCCAGTGTTCTTGCGTAATAGCCAATTCATAACGCGACCCTAATTTCTTAACGTCTACATTTTCAATGATCCAAGGCGTGCTGCCAGCGCGCAATAAATAAGCATTAAATCCAACGCCCTTCCCAACGCGCCCGGTGATGCCACGACCATAACCCAACGCCAAAGAAATCGAATCATCCGCCTGACCCGGCACAACCATCACAGCCACGTCCACTGAGCCCGTCGAAGTGGACAATGTCACGTTGTCTTCCGTACTCACACCCAATTTTTTGGCCGTCGAAACGCTCACCAACGCCACGTTGTCCCAAGTCAGCTTCGTAATCGGATCGGGCAGTTCCTGCAACCATCCATTATTGGAAAAACGACCGTCGTAAACACCATAGGACGGCCCTAAAACAACTTCAATGCCCTCATCATGATTCGTAAGCGAAAAAGATCCCCCGGTATATCGCGCGTTTCCGACAGAATCGGAGCGACCGGGCGCAACGCCATCGTTTAACGCCTTTTTCCAATTTGTTTTCCAAGCCGATTTTACGATTGCATGTCCATCGGGAGTCTCTCCCGCAATGGTGGCGAGAACTTCCAGCGGACTGCGGCCTTGATACATCGGCCGAATCAATGGTTGAACCAAACTGTCAGTTCCGCAAAGCGCGCGCGCATCGCCCCAACTTTCCAAATAATGGGCGGCAGGCAACACCCAATCACACAGCGCAGTGGTCTCATTTTCAAATAAGCTAAGCGCTATTTTTTGCTTGGCCTTAGCCATTTTTTCGCCGAATTTCAAATCAGCGGGCGCGTTATAAGCCGGGTTTCCACCCAAAACCACCAACGTTTCAACCTGGCCATCCTCCAACAATTGCGCCACGTCTTGAATAGACTGCTGATTTGATTGTCGTACCCATTCGTGATTCGAAAACGGAAGAGGTCGATACACAACCGTTTCATCCACATTCCCTAATTCCAGATTAAGCCGATGTACCAAGGCATGCACTGCGGCGCTTTGTTGAATGCCTGCAATCACAATGCTTTTACCGCGATTTTCCTGAAGATCTTCGGCAATAGCGTCAATAATTTTTTTGTCGACTAAATCGCGATACCGTTTTGGCGTCGTAATATCATCAAGAAATCTCTCTGCAACCAACCACAAC
>CAYGHZ010000003.1:0-30274 GCA_964349635.1 uncultured Candidatus Marinamargulisbacteria bacterium | reverse complement strand
CGGCAGGATTGCGGGAGGGTCGGGTTCCGGGGTTTTTTCCTGGTAGGGTTCAATCAAACTTTTTCGTTCGATGGCGCAATGAATCAGACGGGAAAATGACCCATTGCTTAGGCTGTCTTTGAGCGCAAATTCCTGCGCGCCCTTGCGGATGGCTTCGTAGGCAACGGATAAATCGTCGGAGGCGGTCATGACCACAACGGGAATGTCTGGCGCTTTTTCGCGAAATCGCAATAACGTATCGATCCCGGCGCTGTCCGGAAGATTTAAGTCTAAAAGCACGGCGTCAAAGAAATCGAGGCCCAGTTGATTCAGCCCTTCTTGAAGCGATCCGGCTATCTGCGATTCCACTGCCTGGTTGTGTAGTTCGTCTGCGATCATCGCGGCCTGCAAAGGACTATCCTCGATCAACAAGATTTTTACGGCATCCATCTAAATCCTCCCGGTTAAATAGTGAATGGTGTGAATCAATTCGGTTTGGTTAAAGTCGGCTTTGACAATGTAGGCCTTTGCTCCTGCGGCCAGGCCTTTTTTTCGATCGGATTCGGAACCTTGGGATGTGATAAAAATAACAGGCAGGTCTTTGTGATTGGCTTGGAGCGCGCGGCAGAAGTCGATCCCGTTCATTCTGGGCATATGGATGTCGCTGACGACCACGTCAAACGAACCGCGGCCGACTTTTTCCAACGCGTCGATCCCATCGACTGCTGTTTCGACGGCGAACCCCTGGGAGCGCAATATTTGTTGTTCCATTTCGCGGGTTGTGCGCGAGTCTTCGACCAGTAGTACGCGGACGATTGGTTTTTCTTCCGTGACGAGCGCGCTATGACGGGTGACGGAAACGGCGGATTCAATGAGCTCCGGTATATGGAGTATCGTGAGAATTTCTCCTGAGCTTAGAATCGAAAGCCCTCGAATATGGCGCAGGCGTCCTACTGTCGCCGGCAACTCTTTGACCATAACGATTTGATCGTTCAGGATATCGTCGATCACAAATCCGAAATAGACGTCGTGATAGGTGGCGATGACGGCCAATACGTTTCCGGACGAGGTTGTTTCCGGCATTCTCAATAAGTCGGCGAGTGGGATTAAGGGAACGGTGTGCTCTTCGAAATCGATGACCCAATGATTTTCGATGCTTTTTAATTGGCTGCGTTTTAAAAGCGCCGTTTTGTGGATGTGCAACATGGGAAAACCGAATTTTTGGTTTTGAGCGGAGACAATCAATACATGCTCCATCAGGATCGAGGCGGGCGCTTCTAGGATAAACCGGGATCCCTTTCCCGGTTCGGTTTCCACGCGGATTCGGCCGCCAATGGCCTCGATTTCTGTTTTGACCACATCTAGGCCGACGCCTCGTCCGCCGATGGAATCGACCGTGGTTAACGTACTGAATCCAGGTTCAAAAATATGGGGTAACGCAGCTGCCGAGATTCCGGGGCCATCGTCTTCAACCTCAATATGGACACCGTTTCGCGCAACCGAGGCGCGGATAAGAATATGGCCCGATTTCACAACGCCATGGCACACCGCGTTTCGGACGAGATGGACAAGGCAGGGTTTAATAGTTTCCAGAACTTTTTTGTCGACCTCAACGTTGCCGCCGGTAAACTCAATCGACACGTCTTTTTGTTCTTCATGGGCGGCGTCTCTGGCGAGGCGTTCCATTTCGGAAAAGAGTTGCGACAGTCCGATCATTCTCAAGTCTTTTATTTTGTCGTGAATTTCATCAACCAGCGGATCCACCACATTAAGCTCGTGATTCACGCCGTCAAGAAATCGCCGGATTTCCGCTTGAATTTCGTTGGAGTCTTTTTTGCATTGCGCGGTCAGAAGCGCAAGTTCTCTTTTTATTTCCGGTTTTTCGGGCAGCCATGTGTTGAGGCGGTCCAAAAAAGAGGCCAGCCGCTGCTGCGCAATTTGAACGGTTGAAAATAGCCGTTTAAATTGACCTTCTTTGAATGCGGTTTTGGTTTTGTTGACCGCCAGTTCTCCCACCAAATTAAGCAGCATATCGATGCGTTGAATCGGAATGCGGATGGATTCGTAGGGTTGTGTTTTTGGCGCTTTTTCGACCGTGATTTTTGTCGCGGGGATAATGGTGGTTTCAGAGCTGTCGAGAAGGGTTTTGATTCGATCAACGGCCTGAAAACAGTTTTCGGCTATCTGATTATTAAGACTGGTTTTTTGATCCCGCAGGCCGCCTAAAAGGTCTTCCAATCGGTGGGCGACGTCTTGAATTTCATTAAAATCCAACATCCTCGCACTGCCCTTTAAGCTGTGCACCAGCCGGAATAATTCGGCGATTAATTGGGGCTGATTCGGTTCTTTTTCGAGTTGGATTAAACCGTGATTTAGTCGTTCAATCGATTCTTGGGCTTCGGCCCGAAAACTGGTGACGAACTCTGATTTGTTCATTGGGAAAACCTTTTGAGATCTTTGACCAATAACACCAGGCGGTTGCTTAATTGAGCGATTTGTTTGGTTCCTTCGGCAAACTGGTGCGTGACCCCGTCTACGTCGCGCATGGCAATCACGCCTTGGTCGACCGCCGTTTTTTGTTGTTGGGTGGCGGATGTGATTTCCTTGATGACTTGCACCGTCAATCGGATTTCTTCCAGGCCTGCTAGTGCAGCTTTTGTGGCTTCTTCTACGCCTAACACCGCTGTATTGGTTTCGGTTTGGATTTCGGTTATTTTTTTTCTAATTTCTCGCGTGGATTCGGCCGAACGTTCCGCCAATTTACGAATTTCGCTGGCGACTACGGCAAATCCTTTACCGGCGTCTCCGGCGCGGGCGGCTTCGATGGCTGCGTTTAGCGACAATAAATTTGTTTGATCCGAGAGGGTGTCGATTAGTTCCGTGATGGATCCGATCGCCTGCGTTTTTTCGCCCAGTTGCACCATTCGGTTGGCCATGACCAAAATCTTGTCGTTAATGGCTTGCATTCCCGTGCTGCTATTTTCCGCATAGCCGTGCAAAATTTTTGTATGATCGACGATAGCGCCTGTGCTGGTGGCCAAGCCCTCATTCGACGTCGTCATTTCGGCAATTTTTGCGGCTTGCTTATCGGCGCCTGTGGCCTGATCTTCGGCGGAGGCGATCAGTTGAAAAGCCGTGGCGTTAATGGATGACACCACTCGTTTCAACAGACGTTTGACTGAAAAGTAATTCCAGGCTAAAAAAAACAAAACGGCGAGTAAAATACTGATCGCAATTATAAAATAGAGGATCATGGGATTTTTTCTCCCAGGGTGGCAATGACGCGGTCGCCTTGTCGAACCGTGTGGTCGATGTAGCGTTTTTGAATTTCGGTCAGTGTTTCGATCGGGGGTTCTAGAGACGCGCCGGGGATTGAAATCACGTTGTCGACTTCTTCGGCTAGGATGGCGACGGGCTCCGTTCCGGAATGGCGTATCACCATATGGCTGACTTTGCCTGCCTGAGTAGGTTGGCCTGTCAGCAGCTGCTTCAAGTCGATCACGCAGATTACGGCGCCGCGCAATGTTGTTAGGCCTGCGACGTACGCCAAATCGGAAGGAAGCGGCGTAATCTCTTGAATAGGAATAATCTCTTTGACGGTCTCAAGGCGGGATCCGTACCAGGTGTCTCCCACGCGAAACGTAATGAACGGGATGTGTGGGCCCATTATCGCCCTACTGCTCCATTGACCGATGAAATCAATAGATCCCGGTCGATGGGCTTGGTGAGAACACCGTCAACCAGTGTTGAAACGTCGTCGGGTAGCAGTCCCGCGTAACCGGTAAGCAGCATGATGCGTGTTTTTTTGCTGCTTTTTCGAATTTGTTCCGCCAGTTCCAGCCCGTTCATCACCGGCATTCGCATATCGGTGACAACCAAATCGACCAATTCGGTTTTGCACAATTCCAATGCGCGTTCGGGACTGGAGGTGTAGATGCTCACCCATTCTTCTTGTTTGTCGATCAAACATCGTTTTAACGTTTTCAAAATAATGTCTTCATCGTCGACGAAAATAATGGTGGGTTTAGTGTTCAGCATTGCTTCCCCTCTCGGATTCTTTTTGGATGGCGTGGATATACCCATCCAACCTCTCTTTCAAACCTTCGTCGAATAATATTGGCGCGCCGATAGTAACCGTTGGTTTAGGTTGATCCATGTTTAACGCCAACCGTATCGCTCGTTCGAGGGTATCCTTATCCACCGGCTTTATTAAAAAATCGCTGATGTTGAACCGAGCAGTATTAACAAATGATGTCGACGTGGTTTGGCCGGTCAATATAATGGTTTTCCCGCTCGGGAATTTGGCATTAAATTGGCCGATTACCTCATATCCGCTTCCGTTGGTTAGTATCAGATCCGACATCAGTAAATCGAAGGTGTGTTGTTGAATGGCGCTTAGCGCTTGCGCCACGCTGGCTGTGACCAGGGCGGTTAATCCCATCGTATGCATGAGGCGTTCGACGGCATAGCGAATCAGAAAATCATCGTCGACGATCAGCGTGTGGTATCTCATTGGGAAACCCTCGTTTCGACGGTGGGCAAGGCGGCGATAAACGTGGCGCCTTTGCCCAATTCCGATTCGACCCTTAACGACCCGTTGAATCCGACGATGATTTTTTGGCAAATGGCCAATCCCATGCCCGTTCCCTCTCCGGTCGGTTTTGTCGTAAAGAAGGGATCGAATATTTTGTCGATATAGTCCGGCGGTATTCCCGGGCCCGAGTCTTGTACCCGAATTTCCAATGTGGCGGCATCCGGTTGCGACGTTGACAGTTTAAGTTTTCCTCCGGCCGGCATGGCTTGAACGGCGTTCATGATCAGGTTGGCCAAAACTTGTTGAAGTTCGACGATGGTGGCCTGAACTTGGGGCGCCGCCGGACTCAACTCTTTGATGATTTCAATTCCGTTTTTGCTGATCTCCAGTTGCAAGAGCGGTAAAATGCCGGATAGCGCATCGGACACCGAGGTCAATTTAGCGCCAAAATTACACGTTCTCGAAAAACCCAAAAGCGACTTTACAACATGTTGACAACGTTCTGCGGAATCGACAATTAAACGTAGGTCTTCTTTTAATGTCGATTTTGGATTTGAGGGTGTTTCCTGCTCCAATATTTGGCCAACTGTTAAGATGCCCGTCAGCGGATTATTAATTTCGTGCGCCACCGTGGCCGCTAGCTGCCCAATCAGGGATAGTTTTTCGGATTGAATAAAAGCGGTCTCCATTTTCTTGCGCTGTTTGGTGAGCTGAACCAGGGTTAGCATACTGGTGATGCGGGTGATCAATTCCTTGGGGTGAAAGGGCTTGTAAAGATATTCGTTGGCGCCGGCTTCCCACCCCTTTAAAAGCGCGTCTCTATGCGTTAATGCCGTGAGTAGCACCACCGGAATGTGCGAGGTTTGGGGATTAAACTTAATGTCTCGGCATAAGGTGAATCCGTCTTTTTTTGGCATCATGACGTCTGAAAGGACAAGATCCGGGTACCATTCCTGCACGGCGGTCAAGCCCTCCTCTCCGTCTTCCGCGATTCTGAGCTGCACCAGACTTTCAAGTTGGGAGGCGATGTATGAGGACATTTCCGGATTATCTTCGACGATTAGCACCTTGGGCAGTGTGCTGTCTTGCTGGCGGGCGACATATTTTTTTCCTTGCATAGCAGCGACATGGCGGTTTGTCTTTTTGCTTTCTGTCGCTTTCTGATCCGTTTGAGGGGCGCGGAGCGTTACCGAAAAGGTACTTCCTTTTCCTACCTCGCTGATCACCGAGACATCACCATCCAGCCGCTTGGAAAATTCTTTGACCAACGAGAGTCCCAGGCCCGTGCCTTCAAATCGCCGTGTGACGGATCCCTCCACCTGGCGGAAACGCTGGAAAAGGTGTTTCAATTCCGATTCCGGGATCCCGTGGCCGGTATCGGTTACTGACACAGTGAGCCGGTCGTCTTCATGGGCCGCCATCACCGAAATTTTTCCGCCTTCGGGGGTAAATTTAACAGCGTTGGACATCAGATTAAATACAATCCGTTCATAAAGATAACGATCCATTTCTACCACCGCAGTTGCCTTTGATTTGAATTCGCAGTACAGCCTTTTTTGTTTCATCAATGGCTCAAAATCCGCCAATAACATTTTTGTAACGGCGCTGACATCCAGCGGTTCGCGCTGAACCGTTACTTTCCCTGCTTCCAATTTTGAAAAATCCAAAAGACCGGTCACCATCTGAAACAAGCGGGATGCGTTGTTGTGCATGGTTTGAAGTAAATTTTTCTGTTCTTCCGGGATCGCGCCGTGGTCCCCGCTCAAAATAGACTCCAATGGACTTAATGTTAGTGTTAGCGGGGTGCGCAGTTCGTGAGAAATGTTCGCCAAAAATTCGGTTTTTAGCCGTTCGCTTTCCTGGGCTTTTTCGTTGGCCAGAACCAATTCGTGCGTGCGTTCTTCCACTTTTTGCTCGATAGTTCGATTGGTTTCTTCCAGCCGAATTAATTCCTGTTTGCGCACCCAGATGGAGCGTAGCAAGAAAATGTCTTCAAATACTACCCAACCGGCATGCTCTATAAAACGCCACGGTTGGACCATTAACACCCCGTAAACCGATTGCGGGAAAAAGAGGCCTCTCAGGAAATGGTCCGCGGCTACTACTACCGTGGCGGTGATCATGACTTTCCAATCCAAATAAAAGGCTAAAAATGCCAACGATCCGAATACGTGAAAATGGGTTTCGATTCGGCCGCCGGTGAGGTGAATGAGCAGGGCAGACGACAACATTTGCGCTACGGCTACTGTATGGCGCGTGATTGGTTTTCCGGGGGCCAGTAAAGCGAGAGCCACCGGTAAAAGTGTAATTAATCCGCCCAAAAACACTGCGGCATAGACATGGACGTGGGTGGAACTGACCGTTCCGGTCCACGTTTTTGGCGATACAATCACGGCAAAAATGATGCCCACGATCCATTGAAGGATTATTAGAACGGCGAACATCCGGTCGGTGCGTTTATACGTGGCTAATAAGCTTTCCATTTTTCATCCTCCTCGTTCTGAATGGCGCAGCCGAATACGTTTGCGGACTGCGGTGGTGATGCGCCTGATTTTAAATATCGGACGATACTTTCTCGGCCAATGCTGGAACCCTCGTGGCCCCGCGAATCGGTGATGCCGCCACGGAATAATAGGCGGCCTTGCGGATCAAAAAGCAGGGTGACTCCGGAGGTTTCCGCTCCAAAAAGGCGGGCCAGCTTGGCATCTGCGTCCACATGTAATTTGACTCCGGGTACCGAGCCGGCCTGGCGCGCCAACGCGGTATCGGGCCAGTACAGGACTACGACATGCGGCTCGAGTTTTTGCGGGGCTTGCGCCATGATCCAAGCAAGCTGATTAACGCTGGCGCGTGTGCAGGGGCATTTGGAATGGACAAACATCACCAGGGTCGGCTTATTTTTCGATCGGACGATTTCATTGGTGTTTGGCCAATCGGATAGGATCGCCGTATCCTTGCCTGGCCGGTTGTTGTAAAGAATTAATGCGGCAAATCCTGCGATTACGGCCGCAAGCCAAATTACTAACGCGATTTTTTTGATCATGTGGGATTCTCCATAACCATTCCCTTCGTTCCTTTGTTTCAAACCTATGTTTAATGGCGGGCGATTAGGGGTACTTTTCTTTACTGATCCCAAAAATATTGAAGGTTTTCACAAGGAGGCGTCGCTATGCGTCTAGAGCAGAGCAAGTGGTCCGTTCATGAAGGGTGGGTTCCGCAGGGTCCCGGAAGTTTGGGCGTGTCCCCGCAATTGGTTTTGATGTTCGGCAGCACCGAAATTTTTAAGTCCAAACGTGAATTTGAGGTCGTAAAAAAAGCCTATCCCAAGGCGCATTACGTCGGTTGTACAACGTCCGGCGAAATCTATGGAACGCAGGTTAACGATGAGTCGTTGGTGGTTACGGCCATCGAATTTGAACACTCAAAAATACGGGGCGCAAAAGTGGCGGTCAAAGGCGGGGACAGCTATCAGGCCGGCATTGACCTTGCCCAACAGCTTTTGGGTGAGGACCTGGTGCATGTTTTTGTGTTGTCCGATGGCCTGAACGTTAATGGAACTGAGCTGGTCAAAGGGTTGGCGGAGCGTTTGCCGGCCGGGGTTAATATTACCGGAGGCCTTTCTGGTGACGGAACGGCGTTTAAAGAAACCTATGTGATGCTGGACGATGAGCCGGAAACGGGAAAAATTGCGGCTTTGGGAATCTATGGAGACCGGATCAAAATCGGTTATGGCTCTCTGGGCGGTTGGGACTCGTTTGGCCCAGAGCGCCACGTGACCAAGTCCGAAGGTAACGTCTTGTATGAATTGGATGGGCAATCGGCCTTGGATTTATATAAAAAATATTTGGGCGATCAAGCTGCGGGGCTTCCTTCTTCGGGCTTGCTGTTTCCCCTGAGTATTAAAATCGAAACCGAATCGCGGCCTATCGTGCGGACGTTGCTTGCCGTGAACGAAAAGGATCACAGCATGACCTTTGCCGGCGACGTGCCTAAGGGGGCGATTGCGCAGTTAATGAAGGCCAATTTTAACCGGTTGGTCGATGGCGCCGTCGGAGCTGCCAAAACCAGTTATCAGGCGGTAGGATCCGAAACTCCCGATCTGGCTATTTTGATCAGTTGCGTGGGTCGAAAGTTGGTGTTGAAACAAATGATCGAAGAAGAGGTCGAGGGCGTTCGCGATGTATTAGGGGACAAAGCGACGTTGGCGGGATTTTATTCTTACGGTGAAATTTCGCCGTTTACTCCCGGCGCCAAATGCGAGCTGCACAATCAAACCATGACCATTACTACATTTTCAGAAAAATAAAATTCCTTAAGGGGGAATTGATAATGGATCACGAGTATCACCATTTGTTACAACGCCAAATCAGGCGTCATTTGCCGAATATGGATTCCTTTCTGATGTCGGTGAATAAAGCCTATCAAGAATTGGAACAAGATCGATTGATGGCGGAGCGTTCCTTGGACTTGATGTCCAAGGAGTTGTTGGAAAAAAACGCGGAAGTGATGAAGACTCTTAAAGAACTTCAGCGTACGCAAGATCAGCTGGTGCAGTCCGAAAAAATGTCGGCGATCGGTCAGTTGGCCGGAGGGGTTGCCCATGACTTTAATAATCTTTTGACGATTATTTTGGGCTATTCCACGGCCGAAGATGTTACTCGGGCGGATTTGGATGAGGTCGTGAAGGCGGGAAAGCGCGCCATGACGCTGGTGGCCCAATTACTGGCCTTTTCGCGCAAACAAATTATTCAACCGACCTTATTGGATCTTCGGGTCGTGATTGACCATGTCTCGAATTTGCTGAGGCGTCTGGTAAGAGAAGATATTGAGTTGGTGATTATTCATTCCGCAAGCCCGATCCAGGTCAAAATGGATCAAGGACAATTGGAGCAAGTGTTGATCAATATGGTTGTTAACGCGCGTGATGCGATGCCGAACGGAGGTAAAATTGTCATAGATACCTCCGTAAAGGGAGGTGCTTACGCGCAGTTGGCAATCTCGGATTCCGGATGCGGGATGCCGGCGGATATTCGCGCCCATATTTTTGAGCCTTTTTTTACGACCAAGGGAAAAGACAAAGGGAGCGGACTGGGTTTGGCGACGTGTTACGGGATTGTAAAGCAAGCCAACGGAGATATTTCGGTCTACAGCGAATTGAATCAGGGGACAGTGTTTAAGATTTATCTCCCTTTGGCCCAAGAACCGACCGCCGTTTTGCCTGAGCCGGGTAAGCCACTCGAGTTGCCTGCCGGTAAAGAAACGGTGCTTTTGGTCGAGGACGAGGCGTCTCTGCGTCACCTTGTTAAAAAAACGTTGTCAAAACAGGGGTATAGGGTGCTCGAAGCCGGAAACGGGGCCGAAGTTTTCGACATGCTAAAAACCTTGGAGGTGTCTATAGATTTGCTTTTAAGCGATGTTATTATGCCGCATATGGGCGGCAAAGAATTGGCGGACAAAATGCGGGAACGGTTTCCAAAATTAAAAGTTCTTTTTGCCTCCGGATATACCGATGCCGCGATCGATCATCAGGGTGTACTGGATGCAGGCGTCAATTTTATTCAAAAACCGTTTTTGCCGGAAGATTTGGCAATTAAGGTTCGGAGGGTGTTGGATGCCCACTAAACCTACGATACTTTTTGTGGATAATGACGATACCATCTTGTTAACCTTGGAGCGATGTTTGGTCAGTAAAAAAGACGATTGGGATTGCCGGTTCACCAACAGCCCGGAAAAAGCGCTGGAGGAATGCAAATCCGGCGCGGTTAATTTAGTGGTTGCGGATGTGCGGATGCCTGAGATGAGTGGGCTGGACTTGGCCCAACAGATCCAAGCATTCGGCAAACAGACGCGCGTTTGGCTTTTGACCGCTTACGAGGATCAATTGCCCAAAAATGTATTTGATCTGGTGGATGGAGTTCTTTCAAAACCGCTGGATCCGGATTTTTTGATTTCGTCGATTAGTGGGGCGATTGCCTCAGCGCCTCATACAGCACAATCCCCACAGACGTAGCCAAATTCAAACTGCGAACCCCGGGGTTTTTCATCGGGATCGTGCAGCACCGTTCTGCAAATTGCATCCGATATTTTTCAGATAGTCCGGTTAATTCGCTGCCAAACAACAAAAAATCATCCGGTTTAAACGCATGATTCCAATAGGGGACATTCGATTTTGTAGTTAATAGATGGATTTTTTCAGGATTCAGATTATTCATATACGTTTCCAAATCGGGAAAATGTTCCCAATTTACAAATTCCCAATAGTCCAGCCCCGCGCGCTTTAGGGCGCTGTCGGTTAATTCAAATCCAAGCTTGCCCACCACTTCCAGGCGAGTGTTGGTGGCGGCGCACAGGCGGGCGATATTGCCGGTGTTCGGCGGGATTTGGGGTTCGATTAAAACGACGGTGGGCATGAAAGGTTTAATATACCGCCAAATCTGGGCAACGTTAACGTATGGCCCAGGGGACGCTTGCGCAGAAACTGATCCAGTCGCATCTTGTATCGGGAACGATGACCGCGGGAGACGAAATCGGCCTGCGGATCGATCAAACCCTGATGCAGGATGCCACCGGAACGCTCGTGATGTTGGAGCTGGAGGCGATGGGGATTGTTCGCGTGAAAACGGAAGTTTCCGCTCAATATGTCGATCACAATTTGATTCAGGAAGATTTCAAAAATCCCGACGATCATTTGTTTTTGGAAAGCGCCGCGCGGCGATTCGGTATTTGGTTCAGCCGGCCCGGAAACGGCGTCAGCCATCCGGTGCATATGGCGCGATTGGCGATCCCGGGTAAAACGCTATTAGGGTCGGACAGTCACACTTGCGCCGCCGGGTCGTTAGGGATGTTGGCGATAGGCGCAGGCGGGTTGGAAGTGGCGCTGGCGATGGCCGGTGAGCCGTTTTATGTGAAAATGCCGAAAATCTGGGGCGTGAAACTCACCGGAAAATTGCCGGATTGGGTGAGCGCTAAAGATGTGATTTTGGAGTTGCTTCGTCGTCATAATGTCGTGGGCGGACTGGGCCGAATTATCGAATATTTTGGACCCGGTTTGGCCAATCTCACGGCGATGGATCGGCATGTCATCGCGAATATGGGCGCTGAATTGGGCGCAACGGCCTCCGTGTTTCCCTCGGATGAAATCACGCGACAGTATATGAAGCGCCAAGGTAGAGAAAGCGATTGGCTGTTGCTGACCGCTGATTCAGATGCGGACTATGACATCGTCGAGGACATTGATTTGTCGTCTTTGGAGCCGCTCATCGCCAAACCATCTAGCCCCGGCAACGTGGTTCCGGTACGTGAAGTAGAGGGCGAACCGATTTATCAGTCGTATATCGGATCGTCGGCTAATCCCGGCTATCGCGATTTTGCGATTGCGGCGGAGATGGTGCGGAATCATTCTATTAAAGAAGGCGTGTCGTTCGACGTGAACCCGTCGTCCCGAGAGATTCTCGAAAATCTGCTGGCAAAAGACTACATCTCGGTTTTGATTCATGCGGGCGCCCGGTTGCATCAGGCGGGTTGCAATGGGTGCATTGGCATGGGCCAAGCGCCTGCCACCGGCCGCAACAGTTTGCGCACCGTGCCGCGAAATTTTCCCGGGCGTTCCGGCAATGAGGAAGACAGTGTGTGGCTATGCAGTCCTGAAACGGCGACGGCCTCGGCTATCCACGGAAAAATAACCGACCCACGCAAAATGAAGATGGCGTACCCCAAAATCGACGAGCCTGAAAACTGGATTATTAATACGGAGATGATGGCTCCGCCATTGCCGTTGGCGGCGGCTAAGACATTCGAGTTGGTGAAGGGGCCAAATATCGCCTCCCTTCCACAGATTGCCCCGCTTCCTGATCGCCTGGAACTGCCCATTTTACTAAAAGTGGGCGATAATATTTCCACCGACGGTATTATGCCGGCGGGTGCTCGCGTGCTGCCGTATCGAAGCAATATACCCAAAATCAGCGAATTTGTTTTTGAAGGCGTCGATCCCACGTATCATACTCGCGCGGGTATGCCGCATGCGATCGTGGGTGGGGACAATTACGGCCAGGGATCCAGCCGTGAGCATGCGGCTTTAGCGCCACGCTATTTGGGTTTGCAGGTGGTGATTTGCAAAAAATTCGCGCGGATTCATTTTCAGAACTTGGTGAATTTTGGTGTGTTGCCGCTGGTGTTTGAAAATGGGGCCGATTACGATCTAGTGAAACAGGGTGACGCGATTATTTTGGAAAATCTTCATCACTTAAAGCCGGGCCAGCCGGTTGAAATTAAAGTCCATGGAAAAAATATAATGGCTACCCATAATTTGTCGGCGCGGCAGATCGAGATTTTGTCGCTAGGCGGGTTGATCAACTGGATTAAGCGGCGTGCTAAAACCTAAACGGCTGATTTTATGGATTTTGATTGGCGTGGTCGTTGCGGCGGCGGGTTATTTCTTGTTTCCTCGCGCATTGCTTGGATTAAGAACGATTGAGCTTTCGCTTGTGGATCTGAGATTTCGGCTTCGACAGGCTCAGCCGACGGGGACTGAGATTGTGATTGTTGATATTGATACTAGTAGTTTGAGTAAGCTGGAGACATGGCCTTGGCCACGGTCGTATTATGCGAAGGCGCTTCAGGTGTTAAATAAGCACGGCGCTAAGGTGGTCGGGTTTGATATTTTGTTTGATTCGAAAAGTAGTATAGGGCCTAACGAAGACGCCATGTTCGCCAAGGCGCTTCAAAAGTACCCCAACGCGGTTTTGGCTAGTCGGCGGTATGGGGGAGGGGAGCAGCAATTTGCCTTGTCCGGATGGTCGTTGCCCATTAAATCGCTTCGATTGTATGCCGATTATGGATTTGTAAACGAATATTTGGATATCGATAGCCGGGTACGAAAATCGTGGTTATTTATGGAAAGCCCGGATCAGCCGCTTCGATTTTCGTGGGATGTGGCGATTGTTGCGCAGTATCGCGACATGGTGAAAGGAAAGGTTCGCGAGTCAATTCCTTACTTTGAGCCGGGGCTTTTTCATGTCAATTACGCGGGCCCGGAAGGAACGTTTACGCACATTCCGTTCTTTCTGGTTTTGGAAGATCGCTACAAAGACATGTCGATTTTTAAAAATAAAATTGTCTTAATCGGCGCCACCGATCCGATTTTGCATGATCAATATGAAACGCCGTTTGGGTTTATGTCCGGAGTCGAGATTCATGCCAATGCGCTGCATACGATACTGTCCCAGCGATTCATTACGATTACCCATCCTCTAATTGATTTAGTGATTGTTTTTGGGATGACTATCCTGATCGTACTTGCTTCACTTAGGCTTCGGGCAATTCTGGGATTGATCATTGCGGCGGTTTTATTGTCGGGGTATTCGGCAGTTGCCATTTTAAGTTTTATTAAGTGGGATTATATGGTGGCGTGGGGCGCGCCTCTGATCTTTGGATCGGCCAGCTATTTTGTGGTTGTGGTTGTTAAATTTATCCGGGAAGAAAAGGAAAAACGGCGCATCAAGGGGATGTTCCAACAATATGTGGCGCCCAGCGTTGTCGACGAATTATTAAAAGACCCCTCGAAGTTGAAATTGGGTGGCGAAAAACGCACGATGACCGTCTTTTTCTCGGATATCCGGTCGTTCACCACCTATTCGGAAAAACATACTCCCGAACAAGTAGTTGATGTGTTGAATGAGTATCTGGATGCGATGACGCTGTGTATTTTTAAATGGAAAGGGACGCTGGATAAATATGTCGGCGATGAAATTATGGCCACGTGGGGTGCTCCGATTTATACCGATAAACATGCCGAATTGGCCCTGGGCTGTTGTTGGGATCAGTTACACGTGCTGCGAGACTTGCAGCATAAATGGCGCGCGGAAGGCAAAGATATTCTGGATATCGGGATGGGGTTAAATACGGGAGAAATGATTGTCGGTAATATCGGCTCGACCGTGCATAAGGACTATACGGTTATTGGCGACGCGGTCAATTTGGCTGCGCGGTTAGAATCCGAAACACGGCATCATGGCACGCCGGAAAAACCATGTTATCTTATTATTTCCGAGTTTACTTATGAGTGCGTCAAAGACATGTGTACTGTGAAGTCGCTGGGAGAAGTCGTGGTCAAGGGGAAGACGGTTCCGATTAAGATTTACGAAGTCACAGACGTCCACTAATGCACGGCTTTATTCACGATATCGGCATATCGATCATTGTGGCGATGGGCGTGAGCGTCGTTACCCATTTGCTGCGCCAGCCGATGATCTTGGCGTATTTGATCGCCGGTGTGGTGATTGGTCCGGAAATCGGACCAAAACTAATTACCGATCCGGCCAATATTGCCACGATCTCGGAAATTGGCCTGATTTTGCTGTTGTTTATTGTTGGGCTAGAGATCAATCTGCGTACGCTTTTCAAAAAAGGCCGGGCGTTAACGATCGTGGGAGTAGGTTCATTTTTGATTAGCGTTTTTTTAGGCATGGGCTTTTTTTCGGCCATCGGATTTGAGGACAGTTTGTACTTGTCGCTATTTTGCGCGCTCAGCAGTACCGCGATCGTGGTCAAGATACTTTATGACAAGGCGGAAATGGATACGTTGCACGGAAAAATGACCGTGGGCATCCTAATTTTTCAAGATATTTGGGCCATTCTCATTTTGATCTTACAGCCCAATTTTTCGAATCCGGATCTTACCGTGATGGCGACTGCGTTGATCAAAGGGCTGCTTCTGGTGGGCTTTGGAATTTTGATGAGTCAGTACGTCCTTCGCTATATTTTTAAGTGGGTGTCCAACACGCCGGAAATGGTGGTTGTCGTGGCGATTGGTTGGTGCGCTATTGTTTCGGGGCTGGCTTACGCCATCGGTATTTCGATGGAAATGGGCGCATTGATTGCAGGCATGTCCATTTCGACGTTTTCTTATAGTTTCCTGATCAGTTCCAGAATTCACCCGTTGCGCGACTTTTTCTTAACGTTATTTTTTATTTCGTTTGGCATGAAAATCCCGCTTCCCCAATGGACGATGCTGACCTCCACCCTCATTGTCGTCGGATTTGTGGTGGTGTCTCGATTCATGGCCATGTATCCGTTGTTGTGGTTGACAAAAAACAGCGTGCGTACCAGTTTTATCACCAGCTTAAACCTGGCTCAAATCAGCGAATTTTCGTTGGTGATTGGCGGTTTGGGATTATCTTATGGGCATATAAAAAATGAGACGATGTCGCTTCTCTTATATGCTATGGCGCTTACGTCCATTTTCTCTTCGTATACCGTCAAATTTAATCATGCGATCTATTTTTCTTTTCAGCGGTTGATGGGAAAGCACCTCGTTCCTAAAGAAAGCCGTCCGCAGGCCAAAGGGCGACCGATCGTGATTCTGGGTTTTCATCGCGGCGCTCAGGCGTTTTTGAATGTGCTACTAGCGGAAGCGCCGGAATTTAAAGAAAAAATCACCGTGATCGATTTTAACGCGGAGGTGTTGGAGCCGCTTAAAACGGAAGGCATTGAATGTATCGTAGGCGATCTTGCGATGGCGGACACATTACGAAAAGCGCGAATAAAAGACGCCAACTATATTATCAGCGCGGTGTCGGATACGTTTTTAAAAAACACCTCGAATTTGGAATTGGTTAAGTCGTGTCGACGATTGGCGCCTAAAGCGACCATCCTTGCGACCTCGGATTTCGCCGATGGCGGCGACGAGTTGCTAAGCGCGGGCGCATCAGAGGTGATTATGCCCTACGTGCTGTCGGGAAGCGCCTTTGCGCATCGGGTGATACACGCGGTTTAACGCCCTGAAATTTTTTGGATTTCTCGTCCGATAAATAATTGAAATTTCGGATGATGTTCATAAAACTAAAAATTATTTCGATGTCCGGAGTGTGGATTAACGGCGCTTTTGGCGGCATTCGATGTCGCGGCGGCGGAATGGTTGAATACGGTACGTTTGATTCATCCGGCAAATTAATAAACGGGGTGGTCAGATACCGCGCCAACGAAAAATATGTTCGATTTGAAAGCCAGATACGCCTTGGGAAAGCGGATGGAGCAGGGATCGTTGAATTTCGGGACGGGCGCAAGATCGAAGGTACTTGGAAAGAAGGAAGACCGAAGGAGTCGCACCCGGTGGAGTTGCCTATTTTTCCACTTATTCCGGCCGCTATTTCGACGCTGGATATCCTGGCCGACCAACTTCGTTATGACGCGACCCTGTCAGCAACGCAACGGGATCAGGCG
Organism: uncultured Candidatus Marinamargulisbacteria bacterium; assembly: GCA_964349635.1. Taxonomy (GTDB): domain Bacteria; phylum Margulisbacteria; class Marinamargulisbacteria; order SXXA01; family CAYGHZ01; genus CAYGHZ01. The sequence goes on along the minus strand of CAYGHZ010000003.1, from coordinate 13,542 downwards.
TGTCGCTTGATGGCGTTAGAATTTTTGCAGGGAAGGAGTCCGCTTAATTTGGGCTTCAATCCTTCGGCGGCGTCCGCGCCGATAAAATCTGCCGTTGATTGGCGATGCACTGTTGTTGAAACACTGGCTCCCGGTTCTACTGCGGGGGCGTTTAAAGTGGAAAGTTCCGACGGCTTCTCCGTTTTAAAGATTTTTAAATCAAATTATGATCGGGTTCTGGCGCTTAGCGAGTATGCCATTCAACGGCGGTTGAACCATCAAAACATTATCCGAGCGTATGACATGGCCCAAAACGAGGCGGGCCAATTGATGATTCGAATGGAGTATGCCGACGGCGGAGATCTTTTTATGCAGTTCGCCGAATCGCGGCACAGAATGGATTTGCGCAAATTTGAATTGCTTTTGACGAGCATGACCTCAGCCCTGCGCTATCTTCATGCCCGAAACATATTTCATTTGGATATTAAGCCGGAAAACATTCTAATTTCCAGAGGCGTTTTTAAACTTTCGGATTTTGGATTCTCCAGCCAATTGTGGTCTTTGGCCAACGACGGAGTAGAAATTAACGTTCGCGATGCCTTTCGGGGAACTTCGGGCAGCATCGCTCCGGAAGTTGAGCTGATGCATCGGTTACCTATGACGCCGGAGGCGTTGGAGAAAGTCGACGCCTTTGCTTTCGGCGTTCTTTTATCAGGCGCCCTGATTGGTGAAGTAGGCGAAACGGCGCAAGAAAGTAGGGCGTTTGCTGAACGTAGGATTCCCTCGATGCACCCTTATAAGTCCCTGATATTACGTCTGCTGGAGCTTGATCCGGAAAGGCGATTGCGGATTGCGGATATGCCCCATTTTTCCGGTCATTCTTTTTGAGGAAAAACCACCCATTTATCCCGCGGCCGGCCAATGTCGATCCAGCCGGTTTTTTGGCCGGGTAGCTCGATCATGAGCTGCGAAAACTCGATCGCGACGCGGGGATAGAAGGCGTTGGGCTTCGCTAAGGAAATGACTTTGGAGGCGTTGTCGTAGGGCTTTTTGCGAGCGGGAACCGGTTGCTGGGCAATGATAAAAACAGTCTCTTCTTCGTCCGACTGCAATGCTTTTGAAAGTGTCTCCGATGCGTTGATCCAACCGGTTTTTTCGTCAGGAAGTTTGATTTCGAAATAGGCGGGCCGACCGTTGATGATTCGATAGGTTTTTCCCTTTTCCGCCGTGCCAATGCGATCTTCTTTTGAATAATAACTGGTATAAACGGGAAGGCCTTCTTTTTTGGTGACGGTAACGGATTCCGGCAATGAATGCAGCGTTCCAAATTTTTCGCAGCCGCCTGTGAATGCAACCATCGTGAGTAAAAGAATGAATTTAAGAAATTTCATTTATACTTAAATGTACAATGAAATCCCTGCTGAAGAAACCTATCGGGCCGTCGTTCGAGCCGCCTCGGCCCATGTCGAAGGTGGTGTTTTTTCTTTTTACGCTGGTAATTTGTTATGGGGTTTGGTTTACCTATCACCTGCAAATTAAGGCCGGGGGGGAGATTTGGACACCGCGGTTTTTTGTTCGCCTAATTCTTTTGGCGTGTGCCGAATACTTTATTTTTTATCGGACTTTTTTAAGCCGGTGATATACTTTATTCAAAGGAGCTAAACCGACATGGATCCGACAATTGTTGTAGGGCTGGCGCTCGTCGTCTTTATTTTATTTGAAACGATAGGCATCGACACAGGTCTAAAGTTGTTTTTAAGCAAGGAGGCCGGGATTGTCGTTGGTCTTGGGTTAACTGCGACCTCGCTGATCAATTTCCCATTTGCGCAGCTTAAGAATTATGGCGCATGGCTTAAAGCACTGTTTCTGACCCGCAGCCGAAATCACCGAAAAGACGTCCTGTTTTTAATTGGAATTTCTTACAAAATTAACCGTCAGGGTCTGCCGGCTTTGGAAGCGGAGATTGATAAAATCAAAGATAAGTTTGTCCGGTATGCGGTCATTCAGATTCAACAAAAAGAAGATCCTGAACACATTCGACTGATGCTGCGAGAGTTGATAGAGAATTCGGAAAAACGTCATGAGTTGGGGATTCATTATTTTGAACAGATGGCTAAATATGCGCCGGGGTTGGCGCTGGTTGGGACCTTGATCGGCTTGGTCCAACTGTTATCCAAGTTGGATGATCCTAAATCGATCGGACCGAATATGGCGATCGCCTTGGTATCTACATTTTATGGGGTGGGTTTGTCCAATTTGATCTTTTTACCGATGTCGGGTCGTTTGAAAGTATCGAGCTATGCCGAACGCGTTCAAAAGGAAATTTTGATTGAAGGGATATTGTCGATTGCGAAGGGCGAGTTGCCGGTGGTTGTTAAAGAAAAAATGTACGCGCTCTGTACGGAAAAAGACCGCAAGTACTTTAAGAAATTCGAAAAGAACTTCTAACCCATGGCCAAAAAGTTTGGAACGGATGTAGAGAATTTTTATATCTCGTTTTCCGACATGATGTCGTTGCTTCTGATATTGTTTGTCTATCTGTTTTCAATTTCAGAGCTAGAGCCCATTCAATATGCGCAGGGGGCAGAGTCCATCCGTGAGCAATTTACCAGCGAAAAGCAAACGGGAGTTTTGGACGCGCTCAACATCGAGATCGAAAAATTACGCCAAATGAAATTGGAAATTGACGGGTTGATTTTGAAATTTGGCCTGGGGCATATTGTGCGGGTGGAATATACCAATTATCAACTAGAGCTTAATTTGGGAGAGTCCGTGTTATTCGAATTGGGCAAAGCGGACCTAAAACCGGAAGCGTTAAAAATCATGGGTGAAATAGGCAAATTGTTGGCGATTAGCGGAAGCAAAATTATTGTGGAAGGCCATACCGATAACCTGCCGATCCATTCCAAAGAATTTCCATCCAATTGGGAACTGTCGTCCGCGCGCGCCGCATCCGTTGTCCGGTTTATGGAAAGCGCCGGGCTGTCGTCGGATCGATTTACCGTTATGGGCAAAGCGGATCAGGCGCCGCTGGTGCCCAACGTGACGCCTGAAAACCGCGCTCAGAACCGGCGCGTTACCGTGATTTTACGGCCGGATATGGAAAAAATTCGTGTTAGAACCGGTCAGACGCAGGAAAAGAAAAAGGCCCACTAGATCGGGTTGCCGTTGATGTCCAGGATGGTAACGAGGGGCGGAAGATTGCGCGCTTTGTATGTCAAATAAAGGGTTCCAACCCATAGTCCGTTTTTCTTGATTTTTCCGCTCAAAACAAACGGATGTGAACCCAGGCTTTCGGACATTCCGGACATGGTTCCTTCATAGATTTCGTTCCTGTTAGACAGCGATAGATCGAAGGCTATTTTTAGAGCGGATGCAGAGTATTCAATCTCCACATGGGTCATTCTGATGGCGATGGTTGTATTTTCGGTTGCAATATTTATTTCAATATTGCCGGTGGCCAGTGTTGAATGGTCGGTGGGAGCCAATGCATCGCCTACAACAACGGAGGAATTCGCGCACACGCGTTTTAGAAATACTAAGTCCGGAATCGAAGCATTGCGTTCTGAAAGAGGGGTCGAGCACGAAAGTAAAAAGAGCGACGTTATCGCCGAAAACGCTCTAAAAAGTTTTCCAGCCACCGAGGGAGCCCTTTATAGTCAAACCGGTAAATTTTTTCGCCGGTATGGAAAAAGATCGAATTTTCTTCTACCAGCGGTTTGGCCATGGTTCCTTCGATGGGGAAGGCGTTCACTTCAGCGCCGGTGACCAAATCCAAGAATCGCAGCATCGTGCCGTCGCGATTGGTGGCCAAAATGGTATTGCGAAATTGAACAGGGCTAAATGTTTGAAATTTCAAATCTTCCGACAGCCAATTCGCCTGACCGTTTTGTTGTTTTAGACAGATCAGCTTGCCGATATTCACATCCTCGCTGGCTACCCGGGGGTAAGAAACCAAATAATAAAGCGAATCTTTAACTACATGGGGACCCAAAATCGTAACCGCTTGCTTAAAGTAGGATCGTTCCCAAATGGTTTTGTTGTTGGCGACGTCAATGACGCCGATGGATCCGCTGGGGGTATGGTAATACAAGGTAGAGCCATCCAGGTTGTCTGGGATAATGCTTTCCGCGACGACGCCGACTTTCGTGAATTTGAGGATGGGTTCCGTGTCCTGTGATCGCGTGCGTTGGGCCTTTGAGCTAAAGAAGGCGCCTGCGCCCAGGCCGGGTAATTCCATTTCAATCAGGTCGTTATACGTATTAACGAAAACGTTGCGTTCATCGGGGGTATAAACGGGTAGGCGAATCCCATAGTCTATCGGCTGCGTGTAGACGATTTGACCCACGGCTGGGCTGAAAACGGTAAACGAGTTGTCTTTTTCAAAGACGGCCAGTCCGGCAATTTTCCATAATAATCCCTCTTCCCGAAGTACCCCTTTTAAGGTTTTCTTCTTAATATCGACCGAACAGTAATACAGACTGTTGTTTACTTTGTGCCGGCCATGAAAAACAACCGTGAAGACTCCGTAAACTCTGGCTGAATAAATTTCAATCGGAAGAGTGATTACGTTTTCAATTGCGGTTGTGGCTAGGTCGATGGATTTTATGGTGCCATCCGTTGCGCCGACGACCAGCTTTTCCTCAACGATGACCGGCTGATATTGGGGAGCGATCTTTGACTTCTTGAATATTTCCGAAACGTCCAGTTCCCACACCTTTTTGACGGCTCCGGACGCGGGTGTGGCCCATATCGCCAGGCACAAGCATGCCGCGAGGAGGCTTCGATAGAGGGGATTCATGGTTCAAAATGTACTGGAGAAGAGGATAGAAATCAAATTCTCGCTAAAATTCTTGGCCTTGTCGCCGGCCGCTTTCGCGTCTTGGGTTCTTAGGATATCCCAGTTAAAACTAAGCTGGCTGTTTTTCAGCATGTCGGAGTCCGGAAACAGGTAGTTTCCGCCAACGGAGATCGCCGTCTTTCGGTTATCGATTTGTTTGGCGATGTCCGGACCGTTGTTTGCGCCCAATGTGATGGAATAGCCGGCATAAATCGAGAATTTTTTTGGTGTAATATCATAAAACGCTTTTCCCGAAGCAGATCGAAATGTGGTGGTGTTGGGTGTTGTTCCTTTGTCATTTTTTAGCGATTGGCTCAGGCTAAATTTAAGCTTAACTGGTTCCCATTCCGTGCCCAAATTGACTCCGACTGCATTGGAGTCGAAGGTGTTGTCCGGTTGCGCCGGATCGGAATAATTGTTGATGGAATAGTTGGTGTCAATTTTGCCGACAAATTTTCCGACTTCTAACTGAATACCTCCCAGTCCCACGTTGATGGCGGTCAGTCGGTTTTGAATCCGCCGATTATCGGTGACGTCGTTGGGGACGAATTGTTTGTTCCATTTATTGGTAATACCGTAGCTGCCGTTCAAGATGGCGATGGAGGGAATGGCGAGCGTAGCGCTGGTTCGGTAGTCATCCGTAAAAGCAGTGAGGGGGTCGGAGGTCATGACGTTGTTATTTTGCTTAGCCGCGCCGCCCGTGATCGACAGAAGATTGTCGAATAATCGAACGGTGACATCGGCGCCAAATTCAAAATTGTCTTTCTTGATGCCGGTTTGCGCCAAGCTGGCGTAGCTGGGTTGCGCCCATTTCAGGCCCGTTTTCAGCAAGACGTTGCGCCAAATAACCGGTGTTTTGACATCCAGTTGCGAGGCTGCTCCAATCGACAAGCTGGATCGAGGGGGAAATATTTTGAGCAATCGGTCGGCCAACGCGCCTTTGATCGGAAGATTGAGCGTACTCACGTCAACGATGGCGGCGGTCGTATCACTGTAAAAAACGGATCCGGCCGTTTCGAGGCTGATTTCGGTGAGGTCAAACAGCCTCATTTTATTGGTAACGGAAATGACGTGGTTTTCTTTGGGCTTGGTGGAGCCGGCCTGCGCGTCGGTTAAACTGGCTTGGTCGTCATAGATCTTGATATAAGACAGACCGTTCTCAATGCCGAATAGATTAAGATTGGCGTTGGCTCCGACCAGCGTTTGTTTGTAGGTGCCCGCAGTAACGTTGGGGGAGGGTATTGCGCGCTGGGTTTGACCGGTGATGGCTCGCATCGTCAGGAATTTTTTTATGCCTAAGAAACCAAAAAGATCGACGCCGAGGTCGACCCCTTGCACTAAGCGACCGCTTAGGGCCAATTCCGATATCACCGGCGTTGTATCTCCGGCCATTAACAGAACGTTTCGTTTGACGTCATAGGTTTCCAAGCTAATTCGGTTAAAGGGCTGCTTGTGTGGAGATTCCCGATTGTCCAGGCGGATATCCAAATTCGAAAGGAACCAATTGGCATCCAGATTGACCAAGGTCGAGAACTGGGTTTCCAGCGGTTCTCGCGTAATGCTGGTGGATTGCTTATCGGTTTGGTAGGTTCGGGTATCCCATTTACTGGTTCCCTTTACTTTATATAGTTCCGGCTCCTTTCTTAAAAACACGAAGGTGGCCGATTTTTCGAGCATTTTGCCCTTAATATCTTTTATCTGGGCTTTAATTGCATATTTCCCTTCCTCCAATTCTCGTTCGGGGATATAGCTGGCAAACCGGCTGCTAATCTGGGTTTTTTTGGTCAGATCTTCCTCATTTAGGAAAAGCTGGAACGTCGCGGGATCAAGTTGCTCGAAATCGTCCTCAAACGAGACTAAAATTGTCGGGAAGCCATTGCGGATTTTTTCTCCCGGTTCGGGCATTAACAATTGCATTGACGGAGCCGTTTTGTCTTGAACGACAGGTACCGTGAAGGGATATTCTTTGGGGTTGTATTCCGGCAATGTGGCGATGTCCCGATTGTCTTTGGAGACGACGATGTAGTATTGAAAATTGGATTCGCCGTCCAAGGGCGTTGTCAGGGTAGCGCCAAAGACATTGGGGCCCATCGATTGCAGCTGTACGTCGTCGTACAAGAGGCGAGTCCCTGCCCGGTAGAACACACGTACGGTGGCGTTTTCCGTCAGATTTTGTAGCTCAACTCGAAAGACCAGGGGCTTATTCAGCTCAATGGCGTCTAATTTGGTATGAATGATATCGGCCGCAGCCGGGACGACTGCGAAAAGAAGAATGATGAATGTGATCCAAACTGCATTATTCTTTCCGCTTAAGCTCAATTTCAATCGTCCTTGTTTTTTGATTGGAATCTAAGTATTCCAATATCAGTTTCTTTTCTTTGATATCGGCCTTAATAGAGAAGACGAGCGCCACGCCCGGTGTTTTGGCGCTGGTTATCGCTATTTCGTGGTCGCCTGCTTTGCCTTTTGCAAAGACCTTGGCGGCGCCTTCACTCGTTTTCGCCGTTGCGCTATTGCCCCATTGGCTGCCGTCCGCGCTGATTTCCAGTCCGTCGCCGGCGGCGGAGAATGTTAATTCGAGCGCTTCTTTGGTGAATATTTTATTGGCTTCGATGTCCTTCAACGTGGCTTTTACTTCAAATGGCTTTCCTTCGGTTTTAGGCCCCGGAGACGTGGGTGTCACGCTGATCTTGGGTGTTAGATCCGGGCTTCGGGGAAGCTGTGTGGGCGGGACAATTTGTTTTGTTGGCGCCACACCTTTTTGAACTTGGGTATGGGTGTTGGGTTGCGCCACGACTTTTCCCTGTTCGTTAAAGACTTCCACGATTCCTTCGGATACCCAAATGTCCATCTTTTCGCCCACAAACGTGGAATATTCCGTGCCCTTTACGGCGGCGACGGCGTGGACGCTTTCGGTTTCAAATTGGGTGCCTTTGACGACCTTGTTCCATAGTTTTCCGTTGACTAAAAAGATCGATTTCTTTTTTTGTTTGTCTTTTTCGATGGGGTTAAATTCCAGTTCCGATTCGTTCCCAATATGAACGATGGAGCCGTCCGAAAAGGCCACTTCCGCTTTGCCGTCTTCGAGAGATTTGATCCGGTCTCCCTGAAAGAAAAACATACCGCGTTTTACCGGTTTCCAGTCTGCTTTTCCTGCCGGCCGCATCATCACGTCGCCAAACGAGATCGTCAGCGTGGCGACCGGTTTTGGCCCAGCCGCTTCGACGGGATGAATCCCTATCAGCAACGCCGCTGCAATTAAAAGTATGGTTTTCATCTAAAATCCCTTCACGGCGTTGATTTTTATTTTGCCTTCCTGGATTGCTTTCAGCGTGAGTTTGTTTATTTTTGTGGCTCCGTCCATCGTGATTTTCTTGAATTCCCAGTCGTCTAACATGCTTTTTTTGGTTTGTTCTTTTAAATATCCGTTCAAATAGCCCATAAACGACTCGGTATCTGCAGAAGACGCTTCCTCGAATGTCGCTGCTGCAATGGTCGCTTTGGGTTTGATCGTAAATTTACCGACTACGCTTTCTTTGCCAAAGGGTTGCCCGGTTAGTCCGAGCGGGATGACTTGCCAGTAATAGGTTTGACCAAATATCAGGTCTTTAGCCGGTAGCACAAAATCTGATGTTAGAGATGCTTTGGCTCCTGTTAGTTTGGGGTCCGTAGACAAAAGAACGCGATATCGCGTCGCGTCCGGGATTCCCTGCCACGAGAGATCTAGCGCATTGGTGCTTTCTTCCGTGTCAACCGGAGCTACCAGCTTTGCCTGAAACAGCGGAACGATAATTTTTCCGGTTTGTTTGCTGGGATCGCCCACCACGCCCGTTTGATCTACCATCCGGACATTCCAATAGTAGGTTTTGTCCATCTTAAACTTAAATCCAATTTCGTCGCTGGTGGCGGAATGGCTCGGCACCTTGAATTCCAACGCGCCGCTCATATCGGCATTTTCGCCAATCGATAAAACGTAACCCTTAGCCAATGGCAATGACAGCCATTTGAACGCGACTTTCATGGTTTGGAGTGTTTCATCCAGCGGAGATACTAGGTCGGTTATGGTTCTTGCTTCAGCGGTTGCCCCCGCCACCTTGAATGACGCATACGCGCTGCGTGGGCCAATCGCGACGCCTGCTTCATTTAGGGCTTGGACGGCCCAGAAAAATTGGATGCCGGGTTTCAAGAACGTGGAATCATTGACCGTAATTCGAGTCCCGTTTGTTTTCCAGAGCTTGGCGTTACTAAAATCCGGGTTTTGGGCGATCATCAGAAAATACGACGCAGCGCTTTCAACTTCTCCCCAGCCAAATTCAATGGCTCCTTCCTGAACCACCTGGTTGGCAGGGCCCGCGGTTGTTTTGGGGGCGGGCGCATCCTTGGTCTTAAATGTGCCTACGTCGCTAAATTTATCGTAGGTTTTTCCGTTGGCCGCAATCGGGATCACGCGCCAAAAATACTGCGTGCCTAATTTCAGCTTCGGAACGCCTTGGTCGGATTCGATGGTAAAGCCGCCGTCCCAGCTTCCCTGTCTTTCGCTAATTTGAATGCGATATTGGGTGGCCCAGTCCACCTTATTAAACTTGAATTCGGTTAAATCACCGATCAGGGTTTGATCCAACGGCGATGTTAATCGCGGAACCGAAAGAGACGGAGTATCAAAATAGGTCGACGGGCTGATATTACCCCAGTTTTCGCCGGAAGGCCCTTTGCCTTGTACGCGCCAGTAATACCGAGTTTCCGGTTCAAATGAAAACAGGTCGGATCCTACGGATAATCGCGTTTCGCGGGTGAGTAGACGGGTGGGGTTATCAAATCCCGATTTTGTGTCAATTTCCAGTTGGAATTCTTGCGCGCCGCCAATGCCGGTCCATGAGAAATCAGGTGGTGTTACGATCAGTCGCGTTTCGATGGGCCAAATCAGCCGGATGTTCTGGTTGTAGCTAAATTTTCCGATCGCGCTCTTATCTCCCCAGTTTTTTCCGTCGCTGCCAATGGCTTGCACGTACCAATAAAATATTTTTCCAGGTTCAAAGAAGGCTTCCTGATCCATCGCCAATTGGGTCTGTTCAACGCCATCGATGATCAGGGCGCGGCTGAAACTCGGATCTTTATCCACATAAAGTTGATATTTTGTGGCTCCCAATACGTCCCTCCAGCGAAACGTGAAGGGTACGCCGGTGATTTCCGATTGCGGTTCCGATAGTTCTGCCGGTGTAATGGGCGCCATCGTAAATTTCCACACCGGGCTGGAACCCGTTTTTCCGATGGGCAGTCCTAGGTCATCAGTGGCGGTAACTACCCACACATAATCCGTGTCCGCTTTCAGGCTTTCTGCGGAGGTGGGATAGTCAAATGTGGTTCGATTGATGACAACGCTATTTAAAATCGGATTGCCGGGGATGCTTTCGGGCGAGCCATAATTTTCGCCTTTCCCAATTTGCCAGACCCGCACGCGATAGTTGATGCTGAGACCGGATCGCACTCTTAGAGGCGACCAGATGAATGTTGGGTAGGGGTTGTCTAATCTCAACGCACTTTGATTGGCTGGCGAAATCAGATCGATATTTCCGAATTCCAGAGGTTGGAAGATGCTTTCGGAGGTTGAGGCTAACTCGCTCCCAATCGTGTCGCGCGTCGTGGTCTCAAATAGGTACACTTTGTAAGTAAAGGTATCTCCGGGCATCAGTCCTGCGTATTTGGTGAGTAGGTCGGCACCGTAGGCGCTTTGGACTCTAGATTGTATTTCGGAAGGACTTACCCGCAGTAAGACCATATTTTCAACCCGATTAATGTCGATATCTCGATTGGTGATGACTTTGGTTTGATTGGCTTTAACCGTGATTGGGAATCCGCCTTCGGCTGGATAGGTGGTAATATCCAGAATTTCCTTTTCGCCCAGTGCTTGAGAGTAAATTTGAATTCTTAGCTTTACTTCTCTATCGGTGGAAGTGTTATTGGCTATTGTAATCGAGGCGATTTCGTCTAGTTGTTGCCGGGCTTTGATCGCATCATAAAGGGTATTTATAAAATAGGTCGCCCGAGGCACCAAGGTTACCCGCAGATCAAAATCCGCAGCCAGTGTCTGACCAGTGAAGAGAAACCCTATCCCCCAAGCGAGAGCCATCCGCCAAGTCATCGAATGGGATATACCCGCTTTTAGCTAAATTTAAACCTTCTACCCGCTAAAATCCCAAAACTTCAAGGTTTCTTTGCATTGTCCGCCGTTGGAGAACGAACCGCTGATTAATGTTTGGCCGTGGCATTGCAAGGTGGTTATTTCGGCATCGTGCGCATTTTCAAATATCGCCAATCTTTCCCAAGTTCGCGTATTCCAGGCGCGTATGGATCGATCCCACGAGCCGGTGAATAGTACCCGCCGGTCTTCGCTCAAAGCAGAACAGTCGATAAAACCGTCGTGAGCGTCATGGATTGTCTTGATCAACATCCCCGAATATTTATCCCAGACTCGGATGGATTTATCCCAAGATACGGTAACTAACAGGTCATTGAGGATATGTATTCCGCCGATAGCGCCTGTATGACCTTTAAATTCAATGCCGTTGAATGCTTGTTTTTCGGTGTCCCAGACTCTTATGTGGCCGTGAAAATCGACGTAAAGATCATTAGCTTCTTTTAATAGATGGGTAACGCTTGCATTGCGATCGTCTTGCCTTACGCAACGTAGTGTTTTTAGGTCCAACTCTTTAAGAGATCCCTCAAAGCCTCCACTATATAAAGTATCCTGATCTAATAGCAGACAACGGACGTCTTCTTTGTGGCCTTGCAACGTCGCAACACATTGGCTTGAAGGGCGATCCCAAACCTTGATGATACCGTCGCGGGATCCGCTTACCAAACGGTTGGGGTTTACCGGATCAATGCAAAGGCTTGTGACGACGTGCTTGTGCCCACGTAGTTCCTGAATGACTTTTCTTTCTTGGGTGTCCACGATCAGTATGTCGCCTTCTATCTCTTCATTTTTCAAGTATCTTACAGAATCTACGACCAAGGTATTTCCAATCAGGCTAGAGCAGCGGATAGACTCTAGTTTCAATGGAGTAACCGCTGGTATGTGTTTTACCCATTCTAGCGAAGGCGTTACATTTGGCTTTACTTGCCTGGAAGACAAATTTTTGTGTCCAGCGTCGTTATCGCCCTGAGGTTTTCGTTTAAGCCCGTTGAATCCCATGACTCATCATACTCACCACCTTTTTTAGCCGCATAACGCGGATTTTAGCAGACGCTTACTTAAATCTGAACTTACGATCGTGGGTTTGGAAATGTGTTAAGCATATAGAATCCTCCGCCTCTATGGAAAACATGGTAGTCAATTTGGCTCGGTCGATCCAGGGACTTGCTATCCGAATAATTAAATTTTAAGTACACTTCTATTTCTCCAAAATCATCTACTCCTTTTTTTACCGTTCCTTGCTCAAATTTTTCAAATTTGTCGGAATTAACATTTTCATGTTGGGGAAAACCATTACCCCAAGTTCCCGGCCCACCCAAGCTTCGGGCAATGATATGACCAAAATTGTCTATTCCATTGATGCTTCCAAGATTGGTCATATGATTTTTCCCTCCTTCCGATGATTTCTGGCCGGTTCCGATGTCTTTACTGGTAATGGTTGCCCAAGCCTGCAGTATCTTGTAAGGAGGTGTTGTATCGTGATCCCAGACGACGCTTCCGCCGCCGCCAAGCCGATCACTGTGAACCCCTTCCGAAGGGGTGGTCGGATCGTAGGCGGATGCATGGGGTATGGGAGGTATGGCGTTGTTTATTTGAGCTAAAATCTTTTTCTGCTCTGCTTCTTTTACTTTGGCATCTGCCTCTTTTGCTTTGACGTCTGCTTCGGCCTTCGATTTAAGTTTGTTGAAGCTTTCGGTCACCGCAGTTTTCATGTCGGCAAGGGCGGCGCGGTTGAACTTTAAATCGTCGGCCTGATTTTCGAGTAGTTGCCAAAGGGCTTTAGGATCAACTTGATTATCGAAACAATATCTTCCAAAAATGCCAGGCGTGTTGTCATAGGCTTCCCGTTGCAATGATTGTAGCGATGCAGGATCGGCCTTGAGGAAATTGATCCTGAAAGACGAATTCTTTCCCATAAAGTGGTCTAGCTGCTTTTTTTTCGAATCGTCTAGTTTCTGTCTTTTGGTATGGCGTTCATTGTCGACAGATGGGCTAGCCGGCCGTTTGTTTGGTTTGTTTGAAATACCCAATTCATTTCTTATCGATGTATCAAATGCGGTTGGATCGGATAAACTTGGACTTAACGGCGGCGCTGAATGTCGTGGAGGGAACAATATCTCATTGAGTTTTGTTAGGTTATTTTTGAAGTCATCGGTCGCCTTTTCAAGGCGGGCTTCCAATTTCGATTTAACGTGGTCGGGATTTTCTTTGAAAAGGGGTAAGTTTTTAATCTGACCGGCAGCTGATTCGAGATTGCGTTTTAAAACACGGCCTGATTTAAAGTTTTCGATAATGGTGTCAATGGAGTCGGAACTTGGCAAAGATCGTGTCACGGATAAGTTCGATTTGCTGATGCCCCCGGTTCCTTGCATTCCATCGCCCCGAAGAGAGAATATGCCCGTGGGAGAGCAACGTTAAACTTGGGCGCCTTTCAAAAAATCCAAATGTCACTCTTAGTCAAAAGCAAAATAACCCATTAAAATCGAAGTGTTGACGTAAGACAGCCACAGTGATTTAATCCCTACTATAT
>CAYGHZ010000002.1:6529-34117 GCA_964349635.1 uncultured Candidatus Marinamargulisbacteria bacterium | reverse complement strand
ATTCACCCTCAAATTTCAGTTCAATTTTCGCTTTCGCGCAACGCGCCGACGACAAATCCACCAAGTCCTGCAGCGTCTGATTCAACTCAAACGACACCGGGTTTTGGTCGACGTGAGAGGTAGCATACGCAAGCATCGGCCTAAGCAATCGATTCAACCGATCCATATTGCGCTTGGTCATCTCTGCAAACGCCTTAACCGCCTGCGGATCGTCCAACTGATCCTCCACCAACTCCGCCCGACTCTTCAACATCGCCATCGGATTCTTAAACTCATGCGAAATCGCCCGCACCAATTCGGCATACGCAGCTTGTTGGGACATTTTGAGTTGAGTCGACTTGTTTTCCTTCAAATGTTGGTAGGCGACTAAAAGTTTCTGCTGAAAAGTCTCGCTGGAAATATAGAAGAATCGGATTGAAAGAAATCCGATAGCAAATGTTGCGGCGGACGAGGAAAAATAGATTATGTTGGCGTTCGTCTGGGTAAACTCAACATGCCAAAATAGCGAATAATCTGAAAGTTCCAAAATCCAAAAACTGAGAACAGTTAGACCCACCCCCATACCAATTAGCCACCGTTTTCGTTCTGAAAAAACTACCAAAGGAATAACGATTAAAGAAAAGTAAACGGACTGTATTCCCGCTTCCTTACCCACGACGGAAGAATAATAAAAAATTACGACATCAACACTGAGAATGATTAAACATTTTGCGAGAGTATAAAAACGCAACGCATTCAATAAAAAGATTCCCAAAAAAGACGTAACAACCAGTATCGCCTGATAGCCCAGAACACTCGAACCCATCATGGGAAACAGAAAAATATACGGGGCCGCGATAGCAACCAAAACAACCGCTATTTGATTGCTAAGGATTACACGACGGATCTCTCCTTCGCCCAACGACGGATTAATCCCAATCCTTGTCACGGAAGTATAGAGCCGTGAAAAATATTTCACACTAGCCGTTTAGTTTTGACAAATCGATCAACAGATCTTTTGGATGCCGACCCTCAAAGGAAGCCAACTCCCAAACAATATGTCCAACCACCCAGTTCTTTATCACCTGAACGGCCGTTCTTGCAGCAAGAATTTCACCAGCCGTCAGACGCGGACTGTCGGAACCTAAGTATTCGTTAAATTTCCTCTCGCTCGAATCTATATCACCGGTGGTTAGCCTAATTTGATCCAACACCTGTTCAATTGCAATCGATGGCAAGCTATTTCTCTCCAGTATGATGAGAAGATTTTCACTGAACCCCTGCAATTTTTCTTTATTGCGAGAAAAAATATCATTTACAAGGCAAATATGGATTTTTGCCCGATTCAATATTTCCCTAAAAAATTCATTCGCACGAACAAGGTCGGGCACAACGATATTCGCCGCCGCAAACGCGGCTTCAAAGACAAAATCTACCGCTCCCGAATTGTCCCGATTTTCTATAAAGGTAACTAAGGATGTACCAGATGCAGACTTAGTATCCGATCGCCTCTTAGATTCATTAATATTTCCAGCCTCATACCTTTTCAACCCCTCCATAACCGCTGACTGAATTTGGCCTACGACTTTTTGATCAAGCGATTCCACAGTGGCGTACAACAACTCGCCGATTTCTCTCATCCCTCTCACTAACATTCGAATATCCACCATTATCTTTTCCCAATGGTCCAACGAAAGAACCTTGAGTTCATTTTCGATTTGTTTGAATTCATTTCTTATCGGTTTTTCTTCCAACGCCAGTTTGTATAAGGCAAACACAGCCGAAGCAAGACTGGGATTTCTAAAGGCCGAGTCCTTAACATCAAACAAATTGTCGTTCAGGAACAACCAAGCATTCAGCGCAACGCATAACTTAAGACCATTCTCAGAAACGTCCTGGGGAAGCGTGGTAGCTCCAAGCAGCGAAATGTTCGTTTTCTGAAGCGCCAACATTTTTCTTGCTGTCAAAAGATCAGGTTCGCCCGATTTCTTTTGGGTCTTAGAATCTTGACCGCTCACCATCAGCTTGGTGACCCATTCATACCCAAACCCTTCTAATTTCTCAAATAGCGGGTGCAATGTAACAGGATATTTACATTCAATTTGCCCCTGAATTCTCTGGCCATCCATATTCTGAGAAAATTTGTAATTTCCGGCTGATTGATTGATAACTTCCTGACAAATCCTGGAGACAGGAACACTTGAAGGATTAACATCTATTCCAACCATGCGGTCAGGACCAGGCAACATAAATTGAACCGCAGTTTGGCTTGATGCCACCAGCAGTGGAGACACCGGCGGCGATTCATTCGATTTCGGCCCGGATCCGGTGACTTTTTTGAACGGCCCGACGATATCTTTTACGTCTACGCATTGTTTCCTGACACCCACTACCTCGGCAACAACCATGCTTGTAACATAGTGAATGAAGTTTGCTGATCGAGCAGGCAAGGCATGTTTCTCAACAAATCTTTGAAACCTTAAAAAGGCGTCTTTGGACTCGGAGGCCTCCTCGTTTCCAAGCACCGTTTCCGTCCCTTTCAGAGCAAGCAATTTTTCGTCCAGACGAGACTCACTAATTCCAAAGGTATTAAGAATCGAATATGCCGTCTCCAGCACCCTCTGAACCAAATTGGAACCGCGTTCAACTTTTGTGCTCCCCGGATTACTATAAATGAAATGAGAAAGATTATGACAAGCAATAACTTTTTTTTGTAAGGCGCATTTATGACCACTCATTATCATGAACCAAATGCCTCTAATAAACTATGCGTAATAACTACGTTCCGACCGGTGTCAGATAAACATGAATAATTTTGCGGATTCATTAGCACCACCCTCCCACTCACAGCAAACAATCCTTGCATAATGTCTAGCGGGGGACTAGTACTGCGATCCATTACGTCAAGCATAATGTCCAAAAGTCGAACGCCAAAGTTGTTCGCCTCCCTTTCGAATATATCATAATCAATCAGAGTCCGAGATCCCAAAGCAACAACTTTTAATAGTGTCATCTCAACCTATTCTCTTTTCGCCAAAATTTAAGTAGGGGTTCGAATAGTTATCGAAAAATAAATAAAACCATTTCATTTTTTTTTGAAATTACCCGCGTATGTTACCATACTGACCGTGCCCAAAAAGTACTACGTCGTCTGGCAAGGACGAAAACCCGGAATCTATGACAACTGGGAAGACTGCTCCAAACAGGTAAAAGGCTTTCCCAACGCTAAATACCAATCGTTCCCCGACAAGCAACAAGCCAACGACGCATTTAATAACATATCCAAAACCCCAAATCTAGAGAATTTTATCAAAGAAAGCATCTGCGTCGACGCCGCGTGCAGCGGAAACCCGGGCCGGCTGGAGTACCGCCTCGTTGACACCCAAACCAGAGAGGAAATTTTTCGAAAAAAAGCCATCTCCCTCGGCACCAACAACCTCGGGGAGTTTTTGGCCATCGTCCACGCCCTGGCCATGCTCAAGAAAGAAAACCGCTCCCTTCCTATATATAGCGACTCCCTGACAGCCATCGAATGGGTGAACAAAAAGGAAGTCCGATCAAAGTTACCGCGAGACCACGAATCGGAAGAGGTTTGGGAATTGGTCGACCGCGCTCTAGATTGGCTTAGGAAAAATCAGTATACTTCGCGTATACTCCATTGGAACACAAAAGGATGGGGTCAGATCCCAGCAGACTTTAATCGAAAATAGATGCAATTTTTTCTCATTTATGTACGATAATATGATGCATCACCAAAATTGCAATTAATTCGACAAGGGGCCCCTGTGAGCCGCATTTCAGTTTTGTGTCTACTTTTCCTATTTTCCCGCGTCTGCTTGGCCGACACGATCTCGCTCACCTCGTTCTCGACCAATTCTGTCGGACGGGGATCGCTTGAGTCAGGCCCGACTTCGTCTGCCCGCGACGTCAATTTAAACCCAAACGTCGGAGATCAGGGAATTCGAATTATTGCATTAAAAATGAACAATTATTCAACCGCTTCGGCAACGTCTAACGCCGCTCCGGGAGAAGTTGCCCCCATTATTAGCGCCATTCCTCAAATCAAAGTAGCTTCAGGCGAAAGCGTCTCGATTACGGGCTTACCGTTGGTCTATCCGAATCCGTCTCACTGGTCAAGCGGAACGACTCTAGGCTACGAACTAAGCGCCGATGCCAGTGTCGACGTTCAAATCTACGATATGAGTGGAAACCAAATAGCGAACATGGCCCGATCCGCCACCAACGAAGGCGGAAAACTTGGGTACAATCGGCTAAAAATTGACTCCAGCAGCCTGGGCGGATACGACCTGCCTGCCGGTGTTTATATTTACTTTGTGTTAAGCGGCGGAAAAGTGTTGGGCAAAGGCAAAATGGCGATCGTCCCATGAAAAAGCATCTTATTTTACTTTTACTTAGCTTTAGTTTAGCGGCTCCGATCCAAGCCGCAGCCCAGTTTTTTCAATTGGCGGACGTCGGATCGTCGGCGGAAATGATCGGCAAGGGCAACGTGACCGGATTTAGCCACTCCGCAAACGGGATCTTTGACAACCCCGCCTCGTTATACCGAGTACAGGATATGTCACTGTCCCTTTTTACAACCACCTTTATGGAAGAATATCATTATTTTAATGGCGCTTATGCTGCGAAAACATCGCTCGGAACGGTGGGTATCGGCGTCTATTCGCAAGCGGTATCCGACCTTTACGACACCTACGAAACCTCCGATACGCGTATTCACATTCAGTCCACCTTTAAATATCAAAATCTCTTGGTCAAGGCAGGCCACGCGTTTTCTCCGTTGTCCAATCTCCATCTGGGTAGCTCGATCTTGTATTATTCAAACGGATTCACAGTCGGAAATTACAAATCAAAAGGCTATAACGTTGAAGTGGGCGGCATTTTGGACCTAAATCCGTTGGAACTATCCGCAACCGCAACTAACCTTTTCACCGGCCTGGATGCGCAATATGAGTCCGGCGGAAGCGAAAACTTGGCGGCGCAATTAACGTTTTCCGGACGGTACGACCTGGGCGCAGCAGAAATTTTGGGGCAAGTCCGCCGGGTTGAATATATGCCCGGTTTCTTAAAATCGGCCGCTGTCGGCGTTCCACTGTTTTCGGACCTATTGCATGTGTCTGCGGGCTATAAAGAGTTTTTTGTGCTAACGAATATTCAAAAAACAGTTACACTAGGCCTGGGTTTACACGTCTCCGGCGTCGATTTTGATTATGCCTATGAACGCAGCGACAACCCGTTTTTTAATCACAAACATTATTTTTCAATGAATTTAGCCTTTGGCAAAAATTGAAGCAAAAAAAGGAGTCCAAATCCATGCTTAAAAAGTATATTCTTCCATTTCTGATCTCGCTGCTCATTCCGACAGCCCTATTCGCCGGCGTTCCGATGATCGTGAACGTCCAGGCGACGTTTAGCGACTCCGGCGGCCCGATTAGCGGCACGCGCAAGGTCGTGGTTGGTATCTATTCGACCAGTTCGTCGACTCCTGTTTGGCAGGAGACGTTTTTGAATGCGCAATTCGCAAGCGGGCTTCTGGAATTGGAATTGGGTAAGGTGAATCCGATCAACGTTACTCATCTGAACATTACCGGAGGCCGATTTGGATTTTCGATCAACGATTCCGCCCCGATTTTTGTTGATATGCGATCCAATCCCTATTCTATTTTTGCTAGCTACGCCTCAACGGCAGGCGCAATCGCTGGACTTGCCGGCGGTGATTTATCGGGTCAAATCGCCACGCCTTCGGTTGTTGCGATTCAAGGCAGGGCCGTTGCCAACACAGCCCCCGCCAGCGGCCAAATCTTAAAATGGAACGCCACCAGCTCAAAATGGGAACCGGCCGCGGAATCCAGCGCAACGCCATACTTAGCCGGAACCGGATTAGCCTTAAATAATTTTACATTCAGCCTTGCCAGCACGGGAGTCACGGCGAAAACATATGGAAGCGCGACAAAAATTCCGATACTGACCATCGATGCGCAGGGACGAGTTACCAGCGGTAACGAATCGACTCTTTCGATTCCAAGTTATACGGCGGGAACGGGATTAAGCCTTGCTTCTAATCAATTTAGTCTAGCTGACACCTCGGTCACGTCCGGCAACTATGGAAGCGCGTCGCAAGTTCCGATATTGGGAATCAATGCGCAGGGAAGAATTACGTCCGCGACAACAGCGACTATTTCCGGGGGCGGCAGCTACACTGCAGGAAACGGACTATCTCTGGCCTCCAATCAATTCAGCCTGGCGACCCTTAGCGGCTTACCCACAACCGCGCAGGGATCCGGTTCCGTAATCCCCGTCGTAACGGTTGATTCCACCGGTCGAGTCACGGCATTAACAACCGCCACGGCGACAACCACATCAAATGCGACAAAATTACAACAATTCGCCGTGTCAACAACAGCGCCAACAAACGGCCAGACGCTGGTTTATAACGGCTCAGCCTGGGCGCCCCAAACATCCTCCGGCGGAACAACTTACACTGCGGGCACGGGTTTGAGCTTGGACGGAAGCAATCAATTTTCAGTTAATTTCGCTGGTTCAGGTTCCGCTTCCACCCTATCGCGTAGCGATCATGCGCACAGCGCCGGGAGCATTACCGGGCTGGGAAGTTTGGCTACCTTAAGCGCCATTACATCCGGCAATATTACCGACGGAACCATCGCCAGCGCCGATATTGGCGTAGGTCAAATTAAAAACGGACATTTAGCCTCAGGAATCCCGATTAGCAAATTTACGAATGATTCGAGTTATTTAACCTCCGTTGGAACGATTGCCTTGGGGTCACAGGTTTCGGGAATATTGCCCGTGGCCAATGGCGGTACCGGCGCGAGTTCGTTATCCGCGCTTCTTCAAACCTCAAATAACCTTAGCGATCTGGGCAACGCGTCTACAGCACGCACTAACCTAGGCCTAGGCTCGTTGGCCACCGCTTCCAACATTAACAACTCCAATTGGAGCGGCACAGCGCTATCCGTCGCCAATGGCGGTACCGGATCAACCACCACCGCCAATGCGCGCGCTGCGCTTGGTTTTTCAGGCAACACAAACACCTTAACGCTTCCTGTTTCAGGCACCCTGGTTACTCTGGCAGGATCGGAAACGTTGACTAACAAAACCTTAACCTCCCCGGTCATCACTGCAGGAACCATTAACGGAAACGCATGGGGCAAATTAGCTACAGCTAACTCCGCCTCCCTTACCACCCAAGTCTCCGGTATTCTTCCCGCCGCTAATGGCGGTACCGGCGCGAGTTCGTTGTCCGGTTTACTGCAATCTGCCAATAACCTTAGCGATCTTGGCAGCGCTTCTACGGCGCGCACTAACCTTGGCCTCGGCTCATTGGCCACGGCTTCCAACATTAACAACTCTAACTGGAGCGGCACTGCTCTATCCGTCGCCAACGGCGGTACCGGATCAACCACCACCGCCAATGCGCGCGCCGCCCTTGGCTTTTCAGGTAACACAAACACCTTAACGCTTCCTGTTTCAGGCACCCTGGTTACTCTGGCAGGATCAGAAACATTGACTAACAAAACCTTAACCTCCCCGGTCATCACTAACGGCACCATCAACGGCAATTCCTGGGGTCGTCTGGCCACAGCTAACGTTGCGACGGTGGCCAATGGCGGTACGGGAGCTACGTCTCTGTCCGGCCTCATTATCGGTAACGGAACATCTGCATTTAGCGCTGTAACTGCACCCTCCGGCACAATTGTAGGCACAACCGATACGCAAACCCTCACCAACAAAACATTGACTTCACCCACGATTACTAACGGAACGATCAACGGCAATTCCTGGGGCCGTTTAGCCACGGCCAACGTCGCGACGGTCGCCAATGGCGGTACAGGCACAACGTCGCTTTCGGGGGTTGTGATTGGCAACGGCACGTCCGCATTTAGCGCGGTCACTGCGCCTTCCGGCACAATAGTAGGCACAACCGACTCTCAGACCTTGACCAACAAAACACTCACTTCTCCGACAATTACTAACGGTACGATTAATGGCAATAATTGGGGACGTCTGGCTACCGCTAACGTTGCAACTGTAGCTAATGGGGGTACCGGAACTACGTCACTCTCAGGCGTTGTGATCGGTAATGGTACATCCGCGTTCACGACCGTCACCGCTCCCTCCGGAACCATTGTCGGCACAACTGATTCCCAAACCCTCACCAACAAAACACTCACGGCGCCTACAATCGCGGGCGGGACGATTAATGGCAATACCTGGGGTCGACTAGCCACTGCTAACGTCGCAACCGTTGCCAATGGGGGTACGGGCGCTACCTCGCTCTCCGGTATTGTCATCGGTAACGGCACATCCGCATTCACAACCGTAACTGCGCCTTCGGGCACTATCGTGGGTACAAGCGATACTCAGACCTTAACCAACAAAACCATTAATGGTTCTAGCAACACCTTGTCCAACATCGCTCGTTCCGCCATTGTGTCCAGCACCGCCAGCCATGTCATCATCAACGACGGCTCCGGCAACCTTTCATCCGAAGCCCAACTAGTTGTGTCGCGCGGAGGTACCGGCGCGTCGACTCTAACCGGAATTCTGGTTGGCAACGGCACATCCGCATTCACGGCCGTCACTGCACCTTCCGGCACTATTGTAGGCACAACAGATTCGCAAACCCTCACCAACAAAACGCTCACTTCGCCGACAATTACCAATGGCACACTTAATGGCAATAACTGGGGTCGTTTGGCTACGGCCAACGTCGCGATTGTCGCCAACGGCGGTACCGGAGCTACCTCGCTCTCCGGTATTGTCATCGGTAACGGCACATCGGCATTCACAACCGTAACCGCACCCTCCGGCACTATCGTCGGCACTACTGATACCCAGACGCTTACCAACAAAACATTGACTTCACCCACGATTACTAACGGGACGATCAATAGTAATAACTGGGGTCGGCTAGCTACGGCTAACGTCGCAACGGTCGCCAATGGCGGTACTGGCGCTACCGATGCCTCCGGCGCACGAACAGCCTTGGGCCTAGCGATTGGAACCAATGTTCAAGCTTACGACGCCGATCTGGACGATCTTGCCGACGGCTCGTTATCAGGCTCCAAAGTAGGCTCAGGTATCGCTGCAGGTAATATTACTTCCGGCCAACTTGCCTTAACCAACGGCGGTACCAACGCCAGCTTAACTGCCGATAACGGAGCAATTGTTTATTCGGGAGCATCCGCTTTGGCATTATCTTCCGCAGGATCTTCCGGTCAGGTACTAACGTCGGGCGGGGCTGGGGCTCCAACATGGACAACGGCCACCAACGCCAACACGGCCAGCGCCATCGTCAAACGCGACAGCAGCGGAAACTTCTCCGCCGGCACAATAACCGCCTCTCTGAGCGGCAACGCATCTACGGCGACGGCTTGGGCGACCGGCCGCACTGTCTCGCTAACCGGCGACGTCACAGGAACTTCCGCCGCCTTTGACGGTTCGGGCAACCTAAGCTTCGCCGCAACGTTGGCAAATACAGGCATTACAGCCGCAACTTACGGCTCCGATTCCGCAATTCCGGTCATAACTACCGACGCTAAAGGACGGATAACGGCCATTAGTACTGTGTCTAATCCGGCAGCGGGGTGGAGTTTGACGGGCAACGGCACCTACACTTTTGGAACCAATTATATTGGTCTAACCGGCAGTTCCACCGCAACTCTTGATATTCGTGTGCACGGGACAAGCGCCCTGCGAATGAAAGAAGTAAACGACGGCACCGTTACTGCCATTAACATTGTTGGAGGAGATTCTAAAAACTACGTGGCAAATTCAAAAACAGGCATAACAATTGCCGGCGGTGGTGAGGCAACCGGGCCAAACATCGTATATGATAGTTTTGGAACAATCGGAGGTGGTTGGAATAACGCCGCCGGCGATTCGTCCGTTACCAACGCCGACTATGCAACCGTTGCCGGGGGAGAAAGCAACAACGCGAAGGGTCAGTATTCCGCTATTGGCGGAGGATCAGGAAACACTGCCCTCGGCCAATATTCTGCAGTACCAGGCGGGCAAAACAACAAGGCCGATACGACTGGAAGCTTCGCTGCCGGAAAGTCCGCCCAGATAACGGGCGGAAATACAAATTGCTTTGTGTGGTCGGACGGATCTGCAACAACATCTCCAACGGCAGCAAATCAATTTGTAGTTCGAGCAAGCGGGGGATCCAGTATCATTGGAGCCTTGAGCATAACCGGCGCGCTCTCCAAAGGAAGTGGTACATTCGATATTCCTCATCCAGACCCGGAAAAAACAGGATGGCGCTTGAGACACTCTTTTGTAGAAAGTCCAAACCGAGGGGATAACATCTATCGTTTTCATGTCTCGGTTACGAAAGGTCATGCAAATATCAAATTACCAAGCTATTTTAAACATCTTAACGAAAACGTTCAGGTGTGGATCAGCCCGGTAAAACATTTTGGATCCGCCTATGGCGAAATCGATTCCGCAAGCGAAAACATCGAAATTGCTGCCAACAGAGACGGTCAATATAACGTACTTGTTATCGGAACCAGAAAAGACCCTGTGGCTAAACAAGGTTGGGATAAGTTAGGGCTAGAATATCAAGAAAAGAAATAACTAATCCCCTTTTGACGATAACTATAAAAAGAACCTAAGAAAACGTGAGGGGGGAGACTTTTCTTGATTACGCCTTTAAATAAAATAATCGCAGTTAGGATTCCGGCACCCGTGCTTCCGCAAAGCTTTGTCCAAATCGACATTAAAGGTGATGGGCATTGTCTTTTTAATGGGGCGTTACTTGGGTCAAATCTATTTGGTCAAAAAGTGTCCGGAGACTTCAAAGACCAGACGCAACTACGATCAGCCGTAGCGAAAAGTCTAGCAAACAAGCTCGAAACAAATCCCGCCTTTCATCAACAATTGAAGAACTATTTGCTTGCCACCGTCTTGGAAGAGAACCCAAATATTCCTCCAAACTTGCAAAAGCTTGTCGAACCATTGGTTTCAAGAATAAAACTCACACAATCTTTTATCGATTACTCGAGAGGGTCTAAATCCGACTCACGCCATGAAATGCTTGAAAAGGTGCTCAGAAGTCTGGAAAACGCTGAAGCTCTAGAATTTAAAAACTTAAATCAGCTAATCGCGACAAGAGGCATCGAACTCTATGTAAAGGGAATTGGTGATGGAAGTGCTTGGGGAGGCGAACTCGAGCTAACCGAACTCTGTGAACAGCTGCATGTACAGTTTGCTATATATAAGGATGTTCGGTCTAAAGATGGCGAGCTAAAAGAGCCGGACACGACACCAGGCGCGAAAAGCGTCCAATATTCTGAGAATTTCATGCGCCAAGTAACATTGATCCCTGATACAAATACAGACTCCAGGCCTGTCGTATTTTTACGAAACACGGGAGGACACTATCATCTACTGGTTCCTCAAACCACCAAACCGGAGAAGATGGCATCGCAACCGGTGACGCCTACAGACGCACCCAAAGATGAGTCTGGCATTCGCCATTCCTTAATAATGGAGTGGTTACGGCTTTCGCTATTAACCTTTGATAAATTAACCGCGCTATACAAAACATCTGGGAACTTTCTGCAAACAGCGCCACGCAACCCGGCTATCTTAACCGAACATCACTCTACATATATCTCCGAGCAAACCCAATATTGGTCAGATATCTTAAAGTCCGGAGAAACCGAATTTAGCGGCAGTCAAACAGACCATATCGCCACCAACCTCCCAATCATTAAGAGAAAAATAGTTCAGATGAATTCTGAATTAGATCATCTACTACGCTTCAACTGTCAGGCAATTTCAGATCGGACCGCCAAAGAAACAATGCAACGGTGCAGAGCTAATCTAAAAGCAATTCATTTAGTGTTTGGAAATCTCGGCTCAGCTCCTTTTACAATACCTGTCTCTGAATTGCAGGATAGAATAACGCGGTTTAAACGAGCGGTAAGTCATGGCGGAAGGCTTGCCCCCCAAGCAGTTCCTTTCGCGCGAGCTAAAATGGTCTCCGCCGACAGTTCACTTAATTCAACCAAAGACCCCTTAAAAATAGCGGAAACAAATATCCGGAACCTTAAGCAACATTATAGGGATTTTAGAAAATCATACGCTGCCTTCAGTGAATTATTCTCAGGCTCCAAGGTTAATAATGCAGAAACATACCATAAAAGCTTGGAAAAAATTAATACACACATACCATTTTTCTTTAACGCCATCGAGATGATGAAAGAAACCACCCTATCCTCAGAAATACGGAAAACGTTGGCCATTCCACCCGGGATTCCGTTCCCCCAATGGTTGGCTAAGTATAAATCCGCATTTTTAGAAGTCGGCAAAAAAATGCCCCCCTTTATTACACGCTTTTCAAGTGATGCGCTACAGCTTCAATCACTATGCGGAAAAATATCCTCTGCAGTAGAACAGTTCAAAAAATATGAAAAAGACTCTAAGAACACTCAAGACATGAACGAATTATTTTCTTCCGTTTCAGAGGCGTTAGCCATTGTTCGGAGCCGATTTCAACTTGCTCCTCATACTTTTTCCGACGACACCCTAAACTCTCTATTTGGACAGTTGGAAAAAGACTTCAAAGATGTCGACCAATGGTTCAACAATCGCAGATCCTCACGAGCACTAGACATGAAAAGCGCCGTATATTCATCTTTATGCGATATTCAAAATGCGCTTCAAAGGCATAACCATAGCCAGGTTGTTGGAATTTTAAGACAGCTTCTCGATCTGGGATTTTCAGACAACGCGGAAATCAAGGTGGACGAGCTAAAAATTAAAGCCCGACTATTAGATTTGGATTCAAATCAATTTACGATCGTCGAAGCGTTCGATACTATTGCCCAAGTCGCGAAGAATGATTTGCCATCTGATTGGATGGAATATAAAGATTTAAAGCGCCTTGCGCCAAACTCGCTTCGCTTGGCAGCTGTTAGTGATCTTGAAACAGGTCTCAAGTCAAACAACTATCTTAAGATCTTAAAAGCGCTGGTTCGCCTAGAGGAGCTGCCCATTTCTAGCGACTCCCGCGAATCGCTTGCCGCAGAGCTTTCGCTCCAAATGAGATTGAACCAAGCACCGCTCCGCCGATTCGCAAATCAGGTGCAGCCAATTGCACGTTTTCTTGATCACTGTCGCATATTTTTCTTAGGGGACCAGTATCGAAGCTTCCTGATGAGCTACTTCAACACTCGGCGCGGCGCAAATGAATGGCCCGAAGTAAAAACACTGAGTCGACTGCTGCAAAGCAGATTTGAAGATACACTTAAAAAAGCACAGTCGAGCTTCTTGCCAAGCCAGCGTAGAGAATTGGAGTTGCTTCAACAACAAATCTACCAATATCATGAATTCAACACTTTACTTGCCGAACGAAAGTCTGATGCATTGTCCTATCCGGGACTAATTTCAGTAATGGATATAGACCAAAAATTAGAACAAAGAAGGTTACCCAATCCGGCACCCAAAACACCGGTAGGTTATGCGCAGTTCCTGGACGCCATTAATGCAAGCCCGGACTACGAACAAGTTGTCACAATTATGACGCATCACTTAAATTATCAAAAAACGCTTGCCAGAGAGCTTAGGAGATCCTTTGTTAACCACCGGGATCAGATTTTAAGTTCCAGATTCTCATACGCACAATATCGGACTACGCAAGCACTGATGAAATCCGCGTCTTTCGTGCCCTTCGGCTCTTATATTTTTGGCGTGTCCGACCTTTTGGCCAAAACAACTTCCGCAATAATTTATTCAACGGAGGCCGGCGCCGAAAACCTCAGTATGATGTTGCGAGCCGGTTTGGCAGCCAGCTTTATCGGAGTTTTTCCAAATTATTTCTTAATGAATCTCCCATTTGCCTTTGTTCGACTTGTGACCGGCCAAGATGAAGGTTTCAGACAAGCGACCATCCACTTGGGAACCGCTTCGCTAACAGCTGGTGCAACTGCCGCAAGCCTAGCGCTTTGGCGAGACAGACCGATATCCATTGGTAGACTTGGCATCTCGGCCGGCGGCGAACACCTATTTGGAAACACGGGATTATTAATTGCCTTAGCAGCAGCGGGAGAAGTTGGCAATACTGCTTTAGACTTAATGACAACTCCGCATTATGAAGAGTCGTCGGCCGTTGAAGCAACCTTAAGCGCAATCCATCTGGCAGGCACGTTAAGCGCCTCTTACGCCGGATCTTATGTAGGCGCTTCTCTTTTTCAATGGATAGCGCCGGTAAATGAGATTTCCGTTGATTATTTAGCGAATTGGTATGGAAGAAATCAGCGATCTGTGACAAAAAGGTATCGAGAATTATCATCAGTGCTTCACCCCGATCAATGCAAAACCCCCGACTGCGCTCCCAGGTTTTTGGCGGTAAGTGCATGCTACGAATTATTAGGCACCATACCCGCGCTAAAATACAACCAGCCAACACCACCCATGCTTTCAGCCCACGAACTCGAGCAGTGCCCAAATACCCCTCCGGTTTCCTCTTTTTCGGTTACAGAAAACTGTCAGCTTAGTCCGCAAATAGTCCCATCTGTCCCATATGACCAGTGTCACGCTCTAATAATTAGATGAAATTAATTCCAAAATATATCGACAATATTAATAATTAGTAACAGGAGGAAATTAAATGTCATTGTTAGCCGCAAGTTTAAGTAGCCATCGATTTTCAGCACCTTCATCATCTACAGCGTTGGTTCCCCCATCATCGACGCCAAGGGCAACTCCGCGTTTGAGTTCCGCTATAACCGTCTCAAATTCATCCTTATCCCCGTTATTGCCAACAAAGACAGGGCTGAATCTCGAAACCAAGGTCAGCTCTACTCCATCGGGCCGCCTTGTTCTTGAAGGACCGGTAAAAAAAGGCAACTCCGATATCCAGACACGCGCCCTGTTGAATTTACCTTCAAAATCCGAAACCCCTGAATTTATTACTCCCAGCGCCGCAGCATCTTCCCCGGTGGGTCTGCTTTGCGCCAGTTCCGTTATCATTGGAACCGTAACCGCAAGCCCAGTCATTCCTTTCCTCGGTTGCACCTTGGATGCGCTGACTCGTATTGGAGTCGACGCTCAGACAACCGACTGTCTGAATTACCCGGCCAGATGCGACAACGCCTCAAGTACGTTTCTAACTCCTGCGTTCACAACAGCGGATCAGGCGCTTCAAAACCTAACACGGATTGCAGACAACATTGCGCAGGAAGTGAGCGCCTTTATTGCAAACCAAGGTAGCGACTACAACTCGACAGCAACCGAGCTATTTTTGACAAACCTAGCAAATAACATAACAAATAATCTTGAAGTTGCTTTTGGAACCGGGAATCCCAGCTCCTCAACTCCTGAAGCAATTTTCGACGCGTTGGCAAAGTCTATCGTTGATAGGTACGCGCCGCTACTCCCGGGAGTTCAAGCAACAAACAATTCGATTTCAGATGAAATAGTTCGTTGGGCAGCAGGCCACGACTATAACGCACGCAACTACATGAATCTAAAAGCGTTCAATTTCTTAAAGAATTTTAATGACACTATTCTAATTAGAATCGCGCAGGATATGAATAACGCGTACGGAATGGTCCAGGTGGCTCCATCAGACGGCGTCGCCGAAGTCCAACGCTGGATAAACCCCTTCACCTGCGTCGTTAGTCCCGGTTGCCTAGTACCGACCATGAATTCATCAGTACTTGGGACGTCCAGTGGTCATGCAATGAGCCTTAGAACAACCGCTCAAAGTCGAAATCAACAACGTAGCGGGTTGGATATTGTGCCATTCCAAAAATCGGCCTTAAACCTTCAATCTAAGTCCAATACTACGTCTCTGAGACTTCAGCTTTCCCAAAAACGAGGGGAATTTTATCAACAAGTATTGCAGCAGCTTGCCGATATCTGTACTTTGCAGGGCGACGCGGTTGGACAAACAGGTAATGCAGGCCAATGCGCTATCAATGAAGGAGCCGTCACCGCCTATCAATCAGATTTGGGTTCCACACGAAACCATCAATTGGGCGTAAGAACTACCCGGTTGGTTACTTGGATGCTCGGCATTGCAGCTTACATAGCTATAAATCTGCCCGCCTGCCGCGAAAGAATTGACGCACATTGCTGCGGTAAAGAGAAAAAAGACATGCGCCGGTTAACACCCGCGGTATTAAGAGAGCGGCTTGAAGGCCTGTTACGTAAAGCAATGCCGAGAATTGACGTAAATCAGTTTTGGGATGACTACGTACTTCAAAATCAGCTACAAGATTTTGGAGACGCCGTTATTAGAGATATCGCGAATCAAGGCTGTTGGCCTCGATTATCTGAAAACATATGGGTCTCTCGCCGAAGCGCAGCTGAAGCCGCAATTAGATTAGTTAATCAGTTTCTGTCAAACGGATAACCACCTTAATCAAGGAGAAAAAAAATGTCATTATTGGCCACAAGTTTAGGTACATCTCGAATCTCTGCACCATCATCTACAGCGTTGGTTCCCCCATCATCGACGCCAAGGGCAACTCCGCGTTTGAGTTCCGCTATAACCGTCTCAAATTCATCCTTATCCCCGTTATTGCCAACAAAGACAGGGCTGAATCTCGAAACCAAGGTCAGCTCTACTCCATCGGGCCGCCTTGTTCTTGAAGGACCGGTAAAAAAAGGCAACTCCGATATCCAGACACGCGCCCTGTTGAATTTACCTTCAAAATCCGAAACCCCTGAATTTATTACTCCCAGCGCCGCAGCATCTTCCCCGGTGGGTCTGCTTTGCGCCAGTTCCGTTATCATTGGAACCGTAACCGCAAGCCCAGTCATTCCTTTCCTCGGTTGCACCTTGGATGCGCTGACTCGTATTGGGGTTGAAGCGTCAACATCGACTGACCCCTCAAACTCCAGCTCTACAAGCAACTCCGGCCCGGATCAACTACTCGTTGCGGTATCTGTTCCTAGAAACGGATTAAGAGATTATGCAAGAGACTTCTTTGTCGGATTTTTGAATTCAGACTGGAGAATCAATACCCAAGTCTCTCCGCCTTACGAACGATGCGACCTTAACAACATCCCAACCTACCAAGTAGCGCCACAAACCGACACGCGAGTAAAGCAATTGCGCGACCAAAGCTCAATATTGACTCCCGCCCTTACCACATTAATCAGATTCAATGGAGATATTGCGCTTGCTCGTCAAAGTGGACAAACACAGTTGGATCAATTTTCAAAAACGCTAGCGGCGGTAGCCGATTTGGGAATTGCAATACGCGATCTAAATCTTGCGGGAATCGACACAAGTGCCATAACCGCAATGTCAAGCGTCCTCAAGGGACTTTCTGATGCCCTGAAAGGGAAATTGGGAGAAGCAACGCCAGGCACGGCATATAATTTAGATTCGTTAAACACGGCATTAAGAACCTATATCGAGAATAATTACTACAGTGGTGGAAATTACCCCTGCGATACCACGGTAACAAAAGCTCCGGGAAGCTGCGGTTCCGCTCCGACCTATACGCCTGATAACAGCGACACCTACAGAGCGATGTGTTGTGATCTTCTAGTATTGGCAGACCGCATTAAAGGTATCTTTCGCGACGGGATCGTGACTCCCGCACAAGACGCCAGTTCTGCCGTTACCCTCCAGGCACAAAATGCCACCAACCAAACAAGCATGGCGCTTGTTCGTGAGGCGCAAACATATAATTCTAGCGGTAGATTAAGGCTACTAAATGACTACAACTATATAGTCGTCCCCGGAAACCCGAATTTAGGATCTGTCACCGGCGAATGGAACTTGTTTGCGACACCGGCGTCAAATCTCTCATCATCGGAAACGCTACTCCCTCAGCAGATCAACCTATTCCTAGGTGAATTTATTTCATTTGTCTCGGAGAGCGCAACAACGGCTGCCAAACTAGGTGTAATGAAAGAGGTCCTTGGACAATATCTCCCCGTCTTTGAAAGCGTATTATCATCAATTGCGGGATCTCTGTTTTCCGAATACATGGGAATTGTCTTGCCGGTATTGGCAATCGCACTAGGGCGCGGCAATGCCATCAGGAAAAAGAATGATCGAATTTTACCCCGCATAGTGGAGGCCTCAAAATTTAGCAGCGATCTGTTAACAATAAAAATGGAAAAAGCGAAGGGATTTTCAAAATTCTTGAGCGAAACAGTTGAAATAAAAGTCGATCAAGGCAAAGAAAGCAAGGGTGGCGCGAGCACAGGAACGATTGCCATGGCTTCCTTTGTAAGCCCTGCCGAAACACCTACAAGCCCACTAAGCGCACGTCCTTTTCTTAATGAGAATGCAGCATCTTCACTAACTACTCCAGATAACAAATCGAGCAGCTCAAGTTCCTCAGCCCAAAGTTCTCCTGCTACCGCAGCCATCTCGAATGTAAGCAGCCTCTTGATCGGCTCACCCCAGGCAAAGTCAGCTAACGTCGTAGCGTCACCAGAAGTTGCAGCTACACTTCTTCCTTCCACAGCCGCTACAGACACATCCGCATCTTCATCGTCTTCAGCATCAAGCGCGTCAAGTGGTTCAAGCTCATCGACCGCCACCAATACCTCAAGTCCACCAGTTGGAGGCAGCGTAGATACCGGTGCTGTTAAACTTCCACAATAGTCGTCTCGAACCTAAATGCGTCAGGAACCGCCGTGTTTGCAATCTCCACGGCGGTTCTTTAGGTGGTAGTATTTATTTTTGACGATATCCAAAGGAGCTAAACAATGACAACCGGACTCTACGGTCCTTCACTCCACGCTCATTTCAAATCATTGACGCCCAAGAGCTTGAAATGGATCGACGCCAAATTGGCAGACCATGGCTACAATGCCAAAACCGGCGCCCGAAAAAAAGATTACTTTGTCAAAGAACTCAAAACGTATCCCACACCCACCATCCATGGCCACCCTACGTCACCGGCAAAAGGTAGGGCGTTACCCCTTCATCTGGCCGCGTTGCCGCCGCTCAACCACGATCCGGTCAAGAAAAATTAAAGGCTAAAAACAAAGAAATACCAAGATAGTTTAAACTCTGACTTTAAACTATCTTGGTATAGACCTAAATATCGCTTTACACCCGTATATTTCAAACCTATACTTTGAATTATCGGTATGAATGACCTTTCCAGAACGGTTTCAGATTCAATTAAGCAATTATTACAGCAGTTTCCATGCGTTGCTATTTTGGGCGCCAGACAGGTCGGAAAATCCACCCTCTTGAAACAACTTCTGCCTAACGCGTCATTTTTTGACCTGGAAAGTACCCAGGACTATGAACAAGTTCAGCGCGACCCTTTATTTTTCATTCAAAACCAACCAAACCCCTTGATTCTAGACGAGGCGCAGTTGCTACCAGCTCTTTTTCCGGCCTTAAGGGTAGCAATCGATCAGAATCGGAAAATCAAAGGACAGTTCCTAATCAGTGGATCAAGTTCACCTGACCTCATTAAGAACATCAGCGAATCGCTGGCGGGACGAATCGCACTCGTCGAACTGGGAACATTAACAATTGAAGAATCTTGGAAAGAAAAGGCATCCCCCTTTTTTGAAATTTTCAATACCAAATCATTTTCAGATCTCCGCAACCTAAAGCCGCGAATGACTATTCAGCAGCTTTTGACATCCTGCCTTTACGGCGGATACCCGGAACCCTTTCTAAATCGGGATCAGCCGGATTTTGTCAGCCGCTGGATGGACAACTATTTTGCGACCTATATTAACCGCGATGTTCGAAAACTGTTTCCCGGTTTGAATATGGACAATTACACCCGATTCATTAAGATGCTGGCATTTTCATCAGCCCAAATCATTAACTACTCACAGTTTGCCCACTCGTTAGACACGTCCCAGCCCACCGCGCGATCTTATTTTGAGATTGCGGAAGGAACCTACCTTTGGCGGACACTTCCTTCTTTTCAGAAAACGCAAAAAAAGCGTCTCTTAAAAATGCCGAAAGGACATTTGCGCGACTCCGGCCTCATCAACCATATGCTGAGAATTCGAACCATTGGCGACCTGCAAGGCCATCCGTCTTTTGGCGGCATCTGGGAAACATTCATTATTGAACATTTAATAAAGTCATTTAAAAACTCACTCATTTCTTGCAACACATGCTACTACCGGACACACGACAACGCAGAAATTGACTTGGTGCTGGAAGGAGATTTCGGCCTAATTCCGATTGAAATAAAATCGGGCACAACAGTTCCGACAAACCGTCTGCAAACCTTGCGAAAGTTTGTTGAAGAGTTTCAATGCCCCGCGGGAATAGTCATCTCCAATGCCGAAAAAGCAGATCTGATCGCCCCAAACATCTATCAAGTCCCGGCCAGCTGTTTATAAAAAGTGGTTTATCCGGATGCCCCCGTGATAGCCACAGGATCATCGTCGCTTGGCGCATCAAAAAAATTCAAAGACACGCTTACCGGCCGAAAACGCGAGGTCTGGCTAACGCACATGATCCTTCCGGACTGATCGCCATCGAATGCAAGTGGTCGCATTTGCGAGGGGGTGATCTGAATAACTTCATGCCGTTTCTAATATACCAAAAGGCCGTCATGAATCCGGCTGTCAGATCGACCTATTGATCGATCGAAGCGATCATTGCATCACGATTTGTGAAATGAAATATTCTAGTGATCCTTTCTCCTCACGGTCTACAGCAAAACGACCATGCTAAAGCGCTGGTTTCGGGAGAAGTGACATTAAAGGATTTTTACTAGCGTTTATAAACCAAAAAACCACAAATTTGTGCCGTTGTATCGGCAAAAACGGATCGATATACTTTTCCAATGCATGCCCGAACCCTAGCCCCGTTATTACTCCGCGCCGCCACCCGCCACGCCCTGCATCGACCTTGCGTCATTACTAAAAAAGACTTATTAGGATCAATGAACGTCAATCCGGCCAGTTTGGCGAAAGAGGCTACCGAATTTATGAAAGCCGTCGAGGAGAAGAAATGGTACACCTGGTTGCCGCCGGTGCAATTGTCGGTATTACCATTGAAGTTTGAATCCAATCCGGATTTTAAAAAATTGGCTTATCATCCTTTGCCAAATTATAAGATGCGCTACTTGGGCGAACCTCCGAAAGACGAACCGGATCCCTTTAAACATAGCGTTTCGGTCTATGGACTGTTGCGCAAATGCCCGTCGCTTCATCAACTTGTGTTTGGCTCCGCCAGCCTGCTATCCGACGCCTTGCAAGAGCAGCAACCGCTACCCATGATCTGCCAGATTCGCAGCCAATACATCCCCAAAACCGTAGAAACGCATCAGGATGAACCGTACCGACTGGGCCTGGGCGTGCCGCTTTTAAACCCCAGTTTCTTTGCGGAATTTCAATATTTCGATGGAGAGATGAAATCGCTCTCTTCAGACAACTGCCTCGTATTTAACGGAGACACCAACCACCGGGTCGTCATGCGGTGGAACACGGAGCTCAAGGAACCGCAGCCGCGAATGATGATGTACTTGGGCGTAAGAAAGTCGTAAAAAAAACCGAAATTATTTGTGCCTCTTAGTCGATAACTCTGCAAATATCAATTTTTGGAGGATTGTTTGGATGGCAGCTCTTGCTAGATCGTCGCTATTTCATGCCGCAACTCGGATATCGCGATATCTTAATCAACCACAAAAACGACAGATTTTTACTGCTGCCATCCCCCATATTAAAAGGCACGTTTTAGGCCCCAATTGTTCATTAGATAACGAAAGCTTCTACGAGATGTACAAGTTATCCGGCACCGCATTACGTCGAGTAGTTCGGCAATATGGCTGCATCAACATGACGAAACAGCCCATCAAAGAGCCCCAAGTTGTGTTCAAGGATCTGGATCTCACAACAGCAAATAGCTACGGACTGATCCTGAAATTAAACTTAAAACTTCCTAAGGAATTCGGCCTCTCCACCGTTTCGCATCCCCGAGATTTAAGCCTCCCATTTATTACCGGCAAACACTCCGTTGCAGTCCCGAACGGAGAGGAAAGAAAGTTCTTGGCTGCATTAAATCAACACAGCCTTGAGGCAGTCAAAAACGACGAATTAGAACCCTTTTCTGATGCCGTATCCACTTGGGCAGAATTAAAGTCGATGAACAAGAAGGTTGGGTTTGTCACCTCAAATTTCGTCGAAACCGCGCTGTTATTTTCGCAAAAATACGGATTCCATACAGACTTTGTTGTAGGGTCGAGGCCCGAATCACCCTCGGTAGACAAGGGCGCAGCCATGGCCCGATTGATGAAAGAACACAAAGCGGAAAATGGGATGCTTGTCACTGACTCGCAAAACGACCTGGTGAGCCGGGCCGACGCGCTTCCGTTTTTACCCCGCGGCACTCATATATATACGGCGCTGACCCTAGGAAATCAGCAACAATTTTTCAATACGGCGGATCATTGGTTATTGTATTGCCCGTTTTATCCTTGGCAGATCTTACCGGTAAAAGATACGTTCCCAACAACCGGCGTTCCCGCGGACTTGGTGACTTGGAAATTAAGGCACCTACCCGAGGCGATGAATTCACCAAAAAAAATCGTTAGCTTCGACGATATTCGGCACGACTTTCTTAAGGGCCCGGAGCTCACCCACCCGATCGCAAGACAAATTGCAGAATATTTTCTGAACGCTCGTGAAGAGTACGTGAAGAGGCAAGAATAAATATTTCCAAATTCTCTGTCGTAAGTTAGAGTTATCGCATTCGTCACCAAAATAAGAAGGGAGCACATCATGGTAAAGATCGCCGAATATATATGGTTAGACGGCAACACCTCGACACAAGAAGTACGCTCGAAAGCAAGGGTAATACAAATTAAGGACGGACAAAACGCCACATTAAAGAACTTTCCGGAATGGAGTTTCGATGGCTCCTCTACAAATCAAGCGGT
This sequence comes from uncultured Candidatus Marinamargulisbacteria bacterium, assembly GCA_964349635.1. Lineage (GTDB taxonomy): Bacteria > Margulisbacteria > Marinamargulisbacteria > SXXA01 > CAYGHZ01 > CAYGHZ01. The sequence goes on along the minus strand of CAYGHZ010000002.1, from coordinate 11,249 downwards.
AGGCCACAGTTCCGATCTTATTTTAAATCCGGTCAGCTTCATTAAAGACCCGATCCGCGGAAACGATAATTATTTAGTCATGTGCGAAGTATTAAATCCGGATCGCACGCCCCACGAAACCAATACCCGCTCGAAATTGCGTTTCGCTCTTGAAAACGGCGCAGCTGAGCAAGACCCCTATTTCGGATTTGAAAAAGAATATACCTTATTTCAGGGACGCCAACCGCTGGGCTGGCCGCAAGACGGCTTTCCGCAACCTCAGGGCCCGTTCTATTGCGGTGTAGGCTCTGACAAAGTATTCGGTCGAGAATTGATCGAAGAACATTTAGAAGCCTGCGTTGAAGCCGGTCTTTTGATTTATGGCATCAATGCGGAAGTAATGCCTGCCCAATGGGAATTTCAAATCGGCTATCGCGGTTTTGAAAATGATCAAATTGATCCGCTAACAACGTGCGATCACCTGTGGTTTGCGGTGTGGTTAATTCAACGCCTTGGCGAAGAACACAACATCCGCGTCAGCTTTGACAACAAGCCGGTTAAAGGCGATTGGAATGGCGCAGGTTGCCATACCAACTTCTCGACCAAAGCAATGCGCGATCCAAAGACAGGCAAAAAAGCCATCGACGACGCTGTTGAAAGATTGAGAGCGAAACATATGGAACATATTGAAGTGTACGGCGATGCGTTACACGAACGTCTGACAGGCCACCATGAAACGTGCCGAATCGACCAGTTCCGAGCCGGAAATTCAGATCGCGGCGCTTCGATTCGTATTCCGATCCAAGTCGCTGAAAAAGGTTATGGCTATATGGAAGACCGCCGTCCGGGCGCCAATTCCAATCCGTATACGGTGGCAGCGAAACTGCTTGAAACCGTGTGTGGCGTTTCTACAAAGAGCAAGCAGAAAGAGGCAGTTTTAGCCTAAGTTTTATTTTGGAAATTGCGTACGATCAGTGATCGTACGCAATTTCGCCGTGTAGGGATTGGTCGAGGCCGGCTTCTTCCTGATGAAGATCGACTTTTACCGGGGTGATTTTGTTGATCGCCCACAAAATAATATAGGTAATCGTAAACGCATAGATCATTGCGGCGACGGTTCCAATAATCTGCGCCCCCAATAGACTGGCATCTCCCGAAACGAAAAGACCATCCTTTCCGGCAGGATTCCAGACTGTTTGGGCAAATAGACCTACCGAAATCGACCCCCAAATGCCGCCGACGCCGTGGACACCCCACACATCGAGCGCATCATCCCAACCAAAATTATTTTTGACGACCACGGCATAAAAACAAATGACCGAGGCCAACAGACCGATCACAATCGAACTTCCCGGTGAAACGTAGCCCGCGGCAGGCGTGATCGCAACCAAGCCGGCCACACCACCGGTCAAGAACCCCACGAATTTGGGTTTTCCGTAGACTTTCCAATCCAAAAGCAGCCAGGCCATCGCCGCGGCCGCCGCGCCCAGTTGCGTGTTAAAAAAAGCCAACGCAGTAACGGCGGTCACGCCCAGTGCGCTCCCGGCGTTAAATCCGAACCAACCGAACCACAACAACCCCGTACCCAACGCAATAAAGGGAATATTGTGATTGTGCGCGGTTTTTTTTCGGCGTTTACCGACAAAAAAGACGGTTGCCAGCGCCGCCATCCCAGCCAACACGTGAACAACCAGCCCGCCGGCAAAATCCAGTACGCCTAGTTTCGACAGCAGTCCCCCACCCCATACCATATGCGCAAAGGGGTAATAAACAAAAACCTGCCAACAAATTAAGAACAACAAATAGGCTTTAAACCGAATCCGGTTAACGAACGCCCCGGTAATCAAAGCAGGGGTAATAATAGCGAACATCATTTGATAGACGATAAATACCAATAACGGGATTCCGGTATCCGGAAACATAGAATCCAGCGAAACGCCTTGGAGCAACGCTTTGTCCAGATTTCCGATAACACCAAAGACATCGCCGCTAAATGTTAGAGAATAACCAAATAACACCCACAAAATGCTGGTGATACCCATCGAAACAAAACTTTGGATTTTAATCCCCAAGACATTTTTTTTATCGCCAAGACCACCGTAGAAAAAAGCGAGTCCGGGAGTCATGAGCAGAACCAGAGCGGCGCAAATGAGCATGAACGCGGTATTGGCTTGATTTAACATTAGAATAGATAACCTCCTCCAAGGGCGATACCGAAGCCGGACTGGCCAGGGGTGCGATCTTCGTAACCGTTGTAGCGAATTTCAATTTGCAGGACATAAGGCAAAAATTTCGTGAATGTCAGCTGAGTTTCATTAACAACAGTGGAGGTCATAGTTGAGGCCCAATCAAGATCCGCAAACCCGTTGAGAGTGAGGCTGTCAGAAATTGGAAAATTGTAGAGCAAACTGACCTGGCCACCCGATTGGGTTTGGATCGGCAAAACCTGAACCGTTAATCCTTGGATAACCGGATAGGAAAGTCCGGCGCGCCACACGCCATTGGCGCCGCCCGGAAAATCTAGGTAGCGAATCACCGTCGATAATCCCGGGACTTCGTGGATGGGATGGGCAACGTTAGTATCCAAAAGAAAACGCGTCAGATCGAATCGATTTTTGGCGTCTTTTTGGGTCGAATGCAAATCAATTAAGCCAAAATAGGACCAACCCATCCCTATATCCGGAGCTATCGCCGTTAAATTAAAGGTATTAAATTCTCTGGAATCCAGATAATAGAGGCCCCGAACAAATGACCGTTGTTGAGAAGCATCGACGTGCGCAACGCAGGTTAGAATAACCCCTACCAATAAACCAAGATATCTAAATTTCATTTCTAAATTCTCCTTTGGGATATTTCCATATTAAAAGCAATCAGCGCCTGTGTGAAGGCCTCGACCGGAGGATAAACAATCCCCGCGCCGACCATACCAATACCGGGTTCGCGGTGGGCGATTCCGGTATTGATAATGGGTAAACAATTAAGTTCCACGACTTTTCGGATATCGATTCCCGTAGGCGCTCCGCGAAATCCCAGGGAGGGGATGCCAAACGCCGAATTTTCCGCTGCGGTGATCTCATACATCGATTGCGTATGATTTAGCGCTTCCTTGGGGCTTCCGCCAATAAATTGAACGATCGCGGGGGAAGCCGCCATTGAAAAACCGCCGATTCCAAATGTTTCGGTAATCGCACTGTCGCCCATGTCAGGATTTCGATCGGCGTCGGAGAAACCTGGAAATAGAAGACCCTCGACATGTTGCGCTGGCCCGCAAAACCAGGCGTCGCCCAAGCCACTAACCCGTATTCCAAAATCGGTTCCATTGCGCGCCATCGCCGTAACAATCGTGCTGTTCGGTATACCATGCGCCGGATCGAGCGACGCCTTACAGGCCGCCATCGACAGATTTAAAAAGAAATGGTCGTTGCCATTGATAAATGCCAAGGCTTCTTTATCTTCCAAGTGAGGGAGAATGGCGCGCAAAAACAGGGATGTCGCGGCCTTGTTGCGATTATGGCATTCGTCGCCCATATGCAGGGCTTGGGCAATGATAACTTTTAGGTCGATTCCTTTTGCTCGAACAATGGCTTGCTTCAGCGCCGGATAAAATCCGTCGGCGATCCATCGCAAGCGTTGAATCACGTCCGGCCCATTGGCGCCGTAGCGCAGGACCTTGCCCAGCCCTTCATTGACCGTGGCATAGGCGTGATTTCCAAAGGCTTTATTTTCGATCACAAAGACGGGCATCGACGCGGTGATAACGCCAGCCATAGGGCCTACGGCTCCCAAATGATGCGCCGGGGCGAACTGAACCTGATCAAGCTTTAAATTTTCGTATTCCAAAGCGCCAATAACAGCCCCTTTTAGCGGACCACACATTCTGTCCCAGGTAATCGGCGGGCCGGCGTGGAGAACGGTCGTTGGGGTCATTCCTGGAATCACATCTTTAGCCAAGCCCATATCGATGAGAACGGGGTGGGATCGGAGTATTTTGTTGACGGCTTCTTGATTGGCTTGGGTGATCATAGCAATCCAAATAACATACCAGAAAAAAGTCCGCGGCCCGAAGAATGGCCAATGTGAAGCACTCGTTGCAACGCCTCTTCATAATCGGAGTTTGTCCAAATCGCCATCAGTAAATTTTGCGCGTGCTCGGGTAGCCATCCTTGATATGCCGCGCGCAACATCATCTGTGATGGCAAGGTCGTCTGCGACTCGCGCTGTCGAACCGCATCGATCAACTGGTCTAGGTATCGACCTTGCTCATCCGACAAATGGCCCCATTGCTCGCGTATTTTTGACGCTCCGATAAACCCAGCCAAAATATCGTCCCCCAGAGGCGTTAACCCGTCGCCCAAGCCAACCATGCGTTCCGGCTGTTCGGGCCAATCGAAATCAGGCTTTAATTTAGACCAACTAATATCCATGGAATAGGACTTTGGTTTTTGCAGCGTGGGGTTCCATTCGGTGGATTGGCTAAGGTCGAAAATCACGTGATCCCCCACCTGCATATCCGGTATTGGCCCATCTAAAATCATGGAATAGGCGTTGTTACCCAGTTCGGGAGAAAGCACTCCGATGAGCGTATCGCCACACTGAATATTAAAAGATCGTTGGAAAACGCTGTGGGCAATAAGCGGAGATGAAAGCATAGGTTTCACGACGGCGCTAATGGACCGGATCTCAATCAATGGACGCCTTCGAAAAAGTCTTTGGAAAATGCGCTCCAACCCACGATTCCGTC
>CAYGHZ010000002.1:0-6519 GCA_964349635.1 uncultured Candidatus Marinamargulisbacteria bacterium | reverse complement strand
GTCTTGCGACGTGATCATTTCAAGAGCCACTTTCTTGAACTCGGGAAAATAGCTTTCGGTGGCATCTTCGATCACCAAGCAATCAAATCCGCGGTCGTTGGCTTCCCGCATGGTGGTTTGGACACATACCTCGGTGGTAACTCCGGCAAAAATAAGATGCGTAATGTGGCGCTGCCGCAATTCGCTCTCAAGATTGGTTTTGTAAAAGGCGCCTTTACCTGGCTTTTCGATAATGAGTTCACCGGCTTGGGGAGCAAGCTCCGGAATTATCTCGCTGCCCGGTTCGCCGCGAACCAAAAGCCGTCCCATCGGCCCGGGATCTCCGATTCGAATTCGGGGATTGCCGCGAAAGCGCTTCGAGGGCGGACAATCTGAAAGATCCGGTTGATGGCATTCTTTGGTATGAACCACAACTGCATTATTTTTCCGGAAAAAAGACAAAAGGTCAGAAATCACCGGAATAATCGTTTGCAGCGGACGAATATCGTTTCCCAAACTATGTCCAAACCCATTCTCCTCCACAAAATCGCGCTGCATGTCGATAACGACTAAGGCGACTTGCGACATCGGGAAGAAAAACGGGTAAGGGCGGGCGTTAACATTAACTGATTTCATGCCCTCCGCAATTCTTTTAGCGAATAGAACCCAAACAGAACCAGTACAAAGGCCAGCGTCGCCGCTACTTGAAGGGACCCCACTATTCCGATTCCATCGGAAAGAAAACTAAATATCATGCCACCCAATGCGGGACACCCAATCCAAATAAAAATATAAATACCCATGACCCTACCACGCATTTCGTTGTGTGAGTTTGCAAGGAGAAGCGCCGGAACCAAAACGTATCCAACGCCAAAAAATAATCCCCATAGACCTACCGTAAGCACCGCGATGGTCCCGCTGTGAACAAAAGTAGTTATGAAAAAGAGGATGCCGCTTATCCCTAAGGTAGCCAACACCAACTTTCCCCGATAAGGAAATTTACGTAGAACGAGAACAAAGACATTGGCAAGCAGAGATCCGATTCCAAAAATGCTCAACAATAGCCCCCTGGACCCTTCGGTTAAAAACAATTGGCCCTTTGCGAATTGGGGGAGCAATACCTGATAGGGACCGAAGAAGAAGGCAAACATAACGAATGCAAGCGCCATTATTTGCCATAGGAGCTTAGTATTTTTAACAAAAATCATTCCTTGCTTAAGATCATGCCAAGGCCGGCGTCGACTTTTTTCAGGTTTCATCCAACGAACCGGAAGAAAAAACAAGAAAACTTTGCTCAATATCATCATCAGGCAAGATCCAAAAAAAATGGCCGACCATCCGGCAAATCCTAGAAACTGGCCTGCGACAAACGGTCCTAAGAAAAAACTGGAGCTAACAAATAGATTGTTGATGATCGTCGTTTGTTCCACTTTCGAATGATCAACAATATTTCCAATGATGGCCATTCGTGTAGGCATTACAAACGCGCCGAAAAGACCATAAAACGCAGCGCAAACATATAAGATCCAAATGGAACCTTTCCCGTCAATCCATCCAAGCAAAATCGAGAGGGCCGATAGAAAAATCATCGCTGCCGAAGCCATTTGAGCAACCAGCAAAAGACGCTTTTGGGGAACCTTGTCAGCCAGGCTTCCCGCATACATGCTAAACAGCAAGATCGGCAGACTGAATGCAAAAAATAGAGTTCCCGCTCCGGCATCCTTCCCGGTCAGGTGCCGGGCAAAAATAATTAACCCATACAAAAACATTGAATGAGAGAGGATTCCAAAAAAAGTAGCCGCATAATAAAAGAACAAGCGATTCATACGTTTACTCCTTACTCTGTACGGTTGCTGCATAGTGTTTAACATAGGTCTCCAATGCTTTTTCAAATAAGGCCAACGGTGCATTGAGCGAACCGCAACCGACCATCGAGTTGCCCATTTCGCGATTGGCGATACCGGTATTGATACAAGGATAAACATTTTTCTCGACGACCTTACGAACATCGATTCCGATCGGGGTTCCCCGAAAATCAAGCGCAGGCATTTTAAAATGCTCGTGCTCCGCATGGGTGATTTCGTACATATCCAATGTCTTATTGGTTGCTTCGCGAGCGGTGCCTCCGATGAATGACAATACCGCAGGCGCCGTCGCCATCGCCATGCCGCCCAAACCCGCTGTCTCTGTGACAGAACTATCGCCGATATCGGGATTCGCATCTTCGGTTTTAAAACCTGGAAACATCAATCCTTGGGGAATAGGAGCCGGAGCCGTAAACCACTGATTGCCCAAACCTGATACCTTAATTCCAAATTCCGTCCCATTGCGAGCCATAATAGTTACAAGTGTGCTGCCTTCAACGCCATGCCCGGCCAGCGTCATCGCCTTGCACGCCGCCATCGCGACATTTAAGCCTGCAAACGAATCATCCGCCATTGTTGCAATCACGTCTTGATTGGTGATAAATGGCACCATTGCTTTCAAATAAAGCAGCGAGGTGGCACCGACTCGCGTGTGGCATTCGTCGCCCATATGTATCGCCTGCGCAAGCAGAGCCCTGATATCCAATCCGCCCAACGCTTCAATGGCAGATTTGAAGGCCGGAGCCTGCACCGATTCCATCCAACGCAAATGGTCAATCGTCTGTTGGGCAAAAATGCCGAATCGCAGTGATTTGCCTCGACCGTTTTTAGCATTGTCGCTCATGGTGCAATAGACCTGTTTTCCGTTTGATTCATCCTTTACGATATAGACCGACATCGAGGACGAAATTACGCCGGCCATCGGCCCCACCGCATCATGATCATGGTTTGGCTCCAACGAAATCTTTCCTTGCTCCATCAAACCCATGGCTTCTTCTTTCGTTTTGGCCAATCCTTCAAAAAATAGCGCTCCAATAATCGCACCTCTTAACGGACCGGACGCATTTTCCCATCGAATCGGAGGACCGGCATGCAACAGCAGATCTTTACGCATTCCGGGAACCACGTCACTCGCTTTCCCCATTCCCACCAACATTGGACGAGACGCCATCATCCGTTTAACGACTTCGTCATTCGCTTTTCTTATTTTTTCTTCCATTAGTTTTTCTCCTTTAATTGATCTAACAAAGCGATAAGTCGTTCATTGCCCCCTGCCGGCGGAGACCATTGCATGTGAATTGCCGGAGCTTTCTGTTTTTTTAGGTCATCATAAAACCCTTCGACGCCGGCATTAATCGCACCAAACGGGGATTGTTCGCGAACCGCATCAATGCCCTCTGGCTCGCGACGCAACGCCTGGATAATCCGACCGGCGCGCTCCGCCGCTTTTTCGCAGCTGGTCTCAACAATAGCGCCAGCTTCGTACAGCTTTTCGATCTGTGCGCTGCGCACCTGAGGATCTTCTTCGGTACCAACCACAACGGCAACCACCTCGATCCGGCGATTTGATTTTATCTTTTTAATCACCGGCGCCAGCTCGCCAGCGGGATCCGAATGCGCGCCATAGCCCAGTACTACATCCAGCAAAATCACCGCCACTTCCGGATCTTCTGCTTCCTGATTCAGTTTGCGAATTCGCAAATCGTTATCCATCATGGGATGCAAACGCCCGACAGTGTACTCATCATCGCCCAGATCCACCACGGTATTCTTTGGGCTTCCATCCAAATAAATTCTTAAAACAGACTTGGTTTCGTAGGCCAGCGTTCCGCCCGAAAACAATCCGCGAAGGTACTTTTGCCGATCCGTAAAACCGTTGACATCTATCGGAACACCCGACGATTTTTTGGCAGTTATAGCTAACTGAGCGGCATCCGAAAATGAGAGTGCAAAATACAGGTTCCCACAATGACGAGCCGGGGGCACATAGCCCAGAAAATAAATAACCACGGGCTTTTGAATCTGTTGCGCCAATGCGAAAAGCCGATTGGCTACAGCCGCAGAGGGCGGTTTTGAAATCAGGACAATGACTCTTGTATCCGCGTCTTTCGCCAATAGCTGAAGGCCTTGCCTGGCGGTAATACCTCCCACCTCATCCTTCAAATCTCGCCCTCCCGTACCGATGGCTTGAGAAACCCCTTCACCCAGCTCGTTGATGGCCACGCTGACCGCCTGCAACCCGGTCCCGGAGGCCGCCACGATCCCAATACTTCCCCGCCGAACATGGTTGGAAAACCCTAATCCCACGCCCTGAACAATAGCGGTTCCGCAATCCGGCCCCATCACCAACAAACCCTTTTTAGACGCTTTTAGTTTTAACCGTCTTTCTTCTTCAATAGACACATTGTCGCTATATAAAAACACGTTTTTATTCAAATCAAGCGCCTCGTCACAGAGTTTCGACGCGTATTTCCCATTAACGGAAACCAAAACCCACTGCGCGTCGGGAGCATATTTCGCCGCGGTTTCCAGACTGCGCGGCCGATAGTCCTGATCGGCAGCGGACTTTTTTGCGTTCATGAAACTATCGACTTTAGAAAGTGCGTTCTTCGCGGTCTCTTCATCTTGGGCAGAGACAACTATCAATAAATCGTCGGGACATGCATCCTTCGCTTCGTCTGACAGCAAGCCGCTTTGGGCCAAAACGTTTTTGTTGGCGCCCGTACCCATCACGACTCCCGCATCTGTCACGCCCGGCAAATTCGCCAAGCTTTTTTGCAATTGCATCAATACCACGGAATCGCAGTAAGTACCTTTTCGAACCTCCGTTTTAATAGTCATCGAGTCACCTCCGCATAATCAAATTGTGTAATAAATAGAAATATAGCCATATAGGTTTTTAGATCATCGATTTTTTCGTCAACTTGTACAATCGGAACCCTCGATTTTAAACCCGCAAGACGAACAGCGTTGGAATCGTCATGACAGACGGCAAGCACATCGCAACAGGCGCCAATCGATTGGATACAATCTTCCAAACTTTCGCCCAACGCCAATCCCGACGAAGGCCCTGCATGAATGCTTTGAACCCTGCCCCCAAGCCTAATAAACGCGGAAGCAAGGCCAAGCCGAACCCATTCATTAGATTTAAAAAAAACATTTCCTAGGATCAATCCTTCCATTGGCTTTCTTGCCTCGATTTCAGGCATATCCTCCGCCAATCGAAAAATCGTGGCACGATCCTTCTCCGAACAATCTTCCAACGAACTAAAATAAGCAATTGTTTTCATATTTTGGCCAACAGTTCCTCTATTTTCGACCTCTTTTCCAGTGCCCCTTCCAACGACACCCGAACAAACCGGATCGTATCGTTGGGCCGAACCTGCCCCATTTTCCACAAATCCGCTGTAATAATCGTCGCCAAACACACAAAGCCACCCAAACTGGGCCCGTCTTGGGTCAGAACAATCGGCAGATTGCCCGTAAAATTGACGCTACCAATCGAATAAACATAATCATGCAAATTGGACGGATGACGCCCGCCTTCGCCGCCGTTTTCGCGGGCAAATGTCGGTTCCGGACCGATCAACCGATAGCCCAAACGGTTGGACTGATAGTGCGCTTTCCAATCGGTTGCATAAAACATCTCTTCGGACTCCTCTGTAAAATAGTCCGGCGAGCCATGCGGGCCCGGCAGCACATCAATCTCCCACTGATTTTTATAGTCGGGCATCAAGCCTTTGGGAACGATTCCGGAATAATCCGAAGTCGATTCGCCAATTTTGAGGCGGTCTCCGGCTTTTAAAGGTCGACCCTCAAATCCACCAAATTGGCCAAACGGGAAAGTCGACTTGCTACCCAAATAATCGGGCACATCGATACCGCCCGCCACCGCCAAATAGGAACGAAATCCGCCGCCGTCCACCTTGGTCAAATCCAGAATCTCACCGGCCTTCATCATTCGGACGCGACTGCCATAGGCGACGCGTGTTTCGTTTTCAAATCGGATAACCGGTCCGATCGCCGTAATCTCAAGTCCCGCCGCCCCTTCCGGATTCCCAACCAGGCAGTTGGCCACGCGAAACGCCAATGAATCCATCGGCCCCGAGGGTGGAATACCGATATCCCAATACCCCACCCGGCCGGGATAATCTTGCACCGTTGTATATAGTCCAGGCTTTATAATTTCCATCATTGTTAATACCCCACTGTCGCTTTTTCAATACAGATTTTTTGCGTCTGATTGAATTGATTCGTTTCGTCTTTTACCGAATCTAAAAACGAATTGTAGTCTTTTAAGCTGAATTTTCCGTTTTGGATTTGAATTGGATAGTCGCGCGACCGAATGTCGTCCAATTCCTCTTCGGAAACTCGGAAAAACTGGATGCGATCGAAATGGCGCAATAACCACGGCGTTTCGGCCTCGGTTTTCCAGATCGACAGCGTACGACCAATCAATTGATACCCGCCAGGCGACGCCATCGGATAAATGCAAATATACGCCCCACCAATCCCAACACCGCCTTCCGGGGTCCAGGTCCTGGCCGGATTATATTTTGGAACCACCAACCGACACCGGGGATCCAGAGGCACCGCGCAGGGAGCACCCAAATAAACATCGCCCAAACCAATCACCATATGTTCCGTCGTGCTGTGTTTTTGAATAACTTCCTCT
>CAYGHZ010000001.1:0-44304 GCA_964349635.1 uncultured Candidatus Marinamargulisbacteria bacterium | reverse complement strand
ATTTTGGATGATGGAGACATTATTGGTTACAAAGGTATTGATAAGGTTGGCCCCGGTACCAGTAGGGTCCAAATAGCTTTTGTCGGCTACGACATGCAGCGTCGCTTTGGCATTGCTGGTGCCCACGCCGACAAATCCGGCGGGGTCGTTGGAAAGGCTGGCAGGGTCAAGCAGGCCGGTGTTGATGTGGTCGGGGAACTGGCTGATCGTGCTGACGCGAACGTCAAAGACGCTGTTAAACGCATTGTTTTGCGTATAACCCACCCGGAATTTGGCGTCCGGCTTGGTGGGGCTTTGGGCATCGGTTCCGACGCTGATTTGCAAGCTGGTGACATTTACGTTGTCGTTGTGGCGCGCAATAAACATCGGGTTGGTGTTGTCCGAGTTGACCACGGGGGCGATTGTCGGGCCACCCGAGAAATATAACCGGGTTTGATCCTGAACGAAGCCTTCCTGCGTAATGCCGACTTTCATATCGCCGTTGACCACCAAGGTCTTGTCTAAAACATTTTGAATGGTATCGGCTTTTCTCATATTGATGCCGACCCGTCCGGTAAAGGCAAAGGCATTTTTGACCTTGCTTCCCACCGCCGCGCCGGCGTTGATTTCGGGCAAAAGCGGTCCGGTGCCAGTGCTGATCACGATTGTATTGCGAGTTATCGTGCCTAATTGACCAAGAACTGCACCGTTACCCGTCGGCGTGAGGGAAATAAAGCTTTTTTGAAGGTAAGGCGCCAACGCCCGGAAAACGTTTTGCGTCGAAACAAAGTTGCCGTCGACGTAGTTTCCATAGGCTCCCAAGGCTGTTTTAAGAGCGGTAAGGCTGGCGGGAATCAATTGGTAAGACGAGTTAATAATGCCGCCGGATTTCAATTGGGTCATTAGTGTCGAGGCTTTAGTGTCATCGACCTGATAATACCCTTGCGGGGCACCCGAGCTTTCGTAGGCGATTGTTTTGAAGGCTTCGGTCGGAATGGTTTCGACCTTGAGAGCTGTTCCATTGCCCGAGACAATTAACATTGATCCTCGTTGGATCGCGCCGCCGGGTGAAACGTTGTTGGAGCTAATCAGCGCGGCAATGGCACCCATATTTAATGCGATGCCATTCAAGTTCGTGGATTTAACATCGAGAGGGTACGCCGGGGTATCTGTGCCAATCCCGACATTGCCACCCATAAAGATGCCGGAATATTTCACGCCGTCATCGGTGGCGAGATTGGCGTCTTCGGAGAAGAGAGCGTTGTTAACCCGAAGGCCGACAACTCGCGGGTTGTTCTGTGTCACGGTGGATTTTAGTTTTATGGAAAGACCCATCAACGATTTATCGCTGTCACTGGATAAGGCAATCGAGGACGCAAAGCCAGTCGCCGCTTCGCCGGAGGTGACTTGATTGGCGATCTTAAAGTTATTCGCGCCAGTCTTGTTGTTGGTCACAATAATATTAGGCGCGATCAGTAGTGTCGGCCGGTCAATGATCCGATTAGCCTTTAACTTGCCAAGAATATGAAGGTTGGCGGAGGGAAGGTGAGTACCAAGTCCGATAAGCCCCGTGTTGGTGATAACCATAATATTGGGTGAGGCGGATTTGCTGAGATGGAAAATATTTTTTGGCGCCGCGGCAAAGACGTGAAGGCTTGCGCTGGGTAATTTAGTGCCTATTGCAAGAGATTTTTGGTCTGTGATGCGCATCACTTCATTGCCGGCCCGTTCAACGATATTGGCCGAGGTCGACCAGGCCAGAATTCGATTTGTTGGGAAAATTTGTTGCCCGGAAACGATGTTGCCGGAAACCGCTAACGGATAATAAGTGCTTGCGATACGACCAATACTGGCCTTGCCGGATGATAACCACAATCCATTGCCTAGTTGTGCGTCGCCACTTACTCGAAGGGAAGCGTCCGACGTTGCGCGATTAAACGCGATCTGTCCCACGGAATTGATCATCATTCGGGTCACAGCGTTAGACGTAACTTTAAACGAGCCGACGAGATGGAGATTCGCGCCAGGCTCCGACGTTCCGATTCCGATTTGACCTGCGGGGGTGACTTTAAATCGACTTAATCCGCCGGATAGCACTTCTAGATTCGAGGTCACCGTTAATCGGCCGCCATAGGTTGTAGAGCCGATACCCACGAATCCGGGGTAGACGGCAAACAGGTTAGACGTCGGTGAATCAATCCGAAACGCAGGGTTCGAGGTGAATCCGTGATTGACATAGAGCGAGGCATTGCCCGTAACCACGCCTTTGGTTGGTTTGGTAGCAATGCTCAGGCCGCCGCCTAAAAACGTCGCGGCATATTTTTGGCCGGAAATGATCGAGCCGCCCTCATCAGGGGGCAATATGGTCGAGCTTTGCGCATTAAGAGACGCCACGCTCACCCGCAGTCCGGTCATCGTTTCGTTGAGGGTGACGGTGGTGTTGCCGGTCGACATAACATGAAGGCCCGCGAACAGGTAATCCCCTTGATTAACAACGCCGGTATTTTGCGGTCGATCCAGGAACTTAAGGACTAGGCGTTGCGCGTCATGGACGCCGGAAACGGCTGAGCCAATCGTAGATTTAAGAGCCATCAATCGGACATTTAGCGTGGATACCAGGGACTGATTATTAATGGCCCAGTTTAAGAAAGTGTTGCCGCTAACGGATTTTGATTGGTCATAAAAGGGCAACTGGCCGGGCACGCCCGAGGCGCTTGCGCTAAGATTGGCAGTTACTCCGCCGGAACGGTAGCGAAGTTGATTTGAATAGGTAAACAAATATTCCGACACATTCTGGGCGGGATTGGCGATCGAGTTTAACGAAAGGAAATTCGTGAAAGCATTGTGGGTGACCGTGGCCGCTCCGTCGATGATCATGGGCGAAGTGACTGTAATGCCGGCGTTGGCCGTAATGGTGTTGGAGAAGAGTGTATTTTTTACCAGCAAGCCGGTAAATTTAGCCTTGCCAACCATGTTGAATCGGGTAGCCGTGCGGTTGACCGTGGCAACGGCGACGTTGGCGATTTGACCGCGACCGGCAACGATGCCGCCGGCGGAAACTCGTCCGGTAAGTTTCTTAAATAAAGAAACACTATTGGCGAAGGTCATGTTTTTGGTGACGGTGACCAGGCCTTTGAAAGTAGCGGTATTTATATTTGGCGCACCAGCTGTGACTACCATCCGGTTAAACGACGCAATCTGCGTGGTACTGAATGCCGAACTAGACGTGAAAAATGTCGGCCCTGACACGCGCAGCGTGCCTACAATCGCCAAACTAGCCGTGGGGGTGGTAGTCCCGATCCCGACGTTTCCACCCAGTAAAATAGCGGCGTTTCGGCTAACGGCGATATTTGGAACGGTGACGCGCAGGCCAACGGCATTGGCGCTAGGATGCAATTGAAGCTGAGTAGCGGCGATATTCAGTCCAAGGGCAGTCTTAGGGGTTCCAACCAGCCCAAACGTATTGCTAAGCGAATTGCTGGTTACCACAATCGAAAGGCCGGTGAGATTGGCGATGATAGTTGTGCCAAGGCGTTGCTCAATTTTTTCAAGCATGGTTCGGGGGTCAGTCGGGCTTGAAATAATTTGCTGATTTTCAAATTGAGCCGCCGGGGTGCTTGTTCCGATCCCCACGTTCTTATTGGCCAGAACGACTAACTTCGAGCCTCCGGCGCTCAAAATCGAACCTATGAGGCGACCTGCTTTCATGACGTTGGCGCTGACCGTTCCCGCTATTTCGGTCATTTGGGCCACATTCCGGGAGACGCCGAAGCCGACATAGCCGTTATCCCGAATCTTCATCAATTCGATGCCTAGGCTATCTTGGGCTTGCAGTACAATTCCGTTGCCTTTAATCGTTGTTTTTGCGGTAGGTAGCGTGGTTCCAATTCCCACTCTGCCCGACGGATCAACAGCAAGCCCGTCGCCGATTCTAAGGGCGTCCATATGCGAGCCATAACCAACCACCATGAGATCGGCGCTGGGCCGCAACGCAACGTTAGGCGAGGCGATAATGGCAACGGCGCCACCCACAAACGAAGCGGCAAATTTTCGCCCTTCGATTGAGAAATCTTCTTCGGAAGGTAACGGCGTGCTGCTCACCGCATTTAGGCTTACAACACTAATAGCCAATCCCCGGGCCGTTTCGGTGAGAGGGATATACTGTTTGGGTAAATTGATATTTAGACCTGCAAATAGTGTTTTGCCGAATTGCGAGCTGGCGTCGATTGGGCGATCCAAAAAGGACAGTCGAATGGAATGGGCGGTAAACGGCGTCGCAATAAGATTCTTGGACGGGATGGTATTAACCACGTCAACCAAGGGTTTGTTTCTTAATTTCATATTGGCGGTACCCACCCGAAAGATTCCGGAACTTGCGGTCCAGGATAGCGCCGACGTGTCGGTCAGTTTTTGCTTGTCGTTAAAGAAAGGGATGGTCCCTGTCTTATTGGACAAAAACTGAGTCAAATTTCCCGATGTCGTAAATTGGTAAAACAGGCCGCCGTTGTCAAATAAGGCGCCCGCGTCTACCACACTACCCGGTTTTGTCAGGGTGCGAATCGAAATAAATTTATCCGTAATGACATTGGCGGAGACGTTTGCGGTGGCGGTGATCGCGAGCAGATTAGGTATGGTAATGCCCGATCCGCTACGGCCCTGAATAACCGAGGCATTGAGTTGTGCGGGCGACGAGAGAGTCAAATCGTTTTCAAATCGCGCTGTACCGGCGACCTTCAACAACCGGTCCGGCGCCGTGGTTCCGATGCCGACGTTACCGGCATTCGTAATCCGAACCTGTTCGACGGGCAATCCGTTATCTGGGTCCGTAATAATTGCCAAATGAGAGCCCCTAACCGTTCGTAGCGCGGCAATGCCGGCGCCGGTGTCTGTCGCTGTGCCCGATTCGGGCACAAAAACTATGCCGTTAATCGTGGAGGTTGTGGAATGAACCCTAAGGGCTTGCCACGTGGTATTGTCGGCGCTATTGAATGCAGGGTTGCTTGAAAGAACAGGATTGATATGAAGACGGTTGCTGGCTACCGACGTATTAATGCCGATGTTTCCGTTCAAATCGGAAATCACTCCGGTGGTATGGAACTGAATCGACCGCGAGTTGAGGCTGTTTCTAACAACCATACGCTTGGCAGTTAACGTGTTGGACACGACAAGGCCTTTCGTAGGTGCGCTTTGACCAAGGCCGACGCCGTCAAAATGGCCCCGAACGGCGATTGCATTGTCATGATATTGAGCCTGCTTTGCCGTTACAGTTTGGTTGACCGAAATGGTTTTTCCCAGCCACGTTCCGGCAACGTTGAGAAGAATCCCTGGCAAATTGAGTTTTTGATTAACAATCAGCTTGCTTTGAGTAGCGCCATCTGACGCAAGCGCATTAAAGGTAGAAACCCGAATATCTTTCGCGATCAACGTGTCGCCGGTGATGCTAACGTTAGGTGTGGTCAAATCCAGGCGGCCAAAGGAAGCGCGTTTCTGCTTGGTTAATAAGTTGGTTTGAACCACGTTATTGGCGCGGATTGTGCCCAAAATATCTAATAAAACTGTCGGTTCCGAAATGTTGACGCCGACATTGCCGCCCAACAAGATCGCGGCGGCATTGCGTGTAACGTCGGCGGGGTTCATGATCGCCTTGAAGCCGGTAATGACCGCATTTTCGGTGGCTGCCGTTCCCGACAGGTTGATATTGATCCCGGTCGCGATATGGGGTTCGCCCGGCTTGCCTAATATATTTCTAAAATCCGCAGATTGAATATCGAGATCCACGGCGGTGATGTTGTGCGTGATACTTTGGGCATTCGCACTAATAACTTGCGCCGAATAGTCAGAGGCCGGAGTGCTCGAGAAATCTCTTCGAATCTCCAGCTGAGCGCCGGGCGCCGATGTGCCCATGCCGACGCTATTAGGTTGCTGCGTGTTGACGACCAAGCTGCCTTGACGTATATCGAGATTCGTAATGTCGGCTCCTTTGACCTTGAATTGCTTGGCCAGAACAGTTCCGATAATTTCAATGGCGGTTTTGGGAGTTTGTGTAGCGATGCCGACCTTGCCCGCATCGGTCACTCGCAACACATTGGTTTGAACATTGATCGTACTAACCGAAAGACGCTTTGTGATGTTGAATTGCGTTGCAACGACGGTTCCCTTCACGTCCAAGATATATTGCGAAAGGGGATCCGGAACCGGAAAGGTATTAATACCGACGTTTCCGTTAAATAATGCGGCATATTTGAATCCGCGATCACCGGCGGCCTGAACATTGACTTTAGAAACGTCAATCGTGAGACCTCGGGCCGAGCCGTTTTGCGTCAGGAGCACGCCCGGTCGGTTAGCCACGACTACCTTAGCGCCCGTAATCTCGGAAGTCGCCGGAGAACCGAGCCACGAATCAATGCCGATCGTAATTTTGGAGTTTGAGAAGTCGCGGGAATGGAGGTTATAAAAACCGTTGTGCCCAATCCCTGAGGTAATGGTATAGGCCGAATTGGCGTTGGCCGTCCCGAGGATCGAGTCATTTTTGACGCTAAAGCTAGAAGCCGCCGTGCGCGTGTTGGATACGGCAAAATTGCCAGTCAGACTAAGCGTTCCGGCTTTGGAGGGGGTCGGACTGGTCCAAACAAAATGGGTCTCAGCCAACAGAGAAAGAGACGCCACGGTCGGATCTTCAACCCAAAAGGCAATCTTGCCTCCGGAGCCGGATCCGGCAGACAACGTATCGGAAACAAAAATCGTGTCCTGCTGAACCAATTTCCCGTTCTTAACAACGAGACTGGCTAGATCGCCACCGTCCCGAAAATTAAGCTGCCCTAAGCGGAGGACATTGGTTACTTTCAGATTTTTGGCGACCACGAGTTTGGTAGCGTTGATCGTTCCGATAACGGCCAGCATGGTTTGAGGTTGAGTGGTGCCGATCCCCACGAAGCTTCCAATGGCCGGTTTGAAGATGTCGTTATTGCTTAATACATTCCATTTACTTCCGGACGCTTCAAACAATTCATGGTTTACAAAAAGTGTCGTGACATTGACCGTGGGCGCCGTAGCGATATAGGAGGTGTCGGCCGGGGCGGGGCTGAATCCAAACGGGGGAACCACCGGCGCATTGGGAATTGGCGTTGGGGTGAAGCGCACCGTGCCATTAAAAAGGGCGGTGGCGCCTACATGCAATTGCGCTTGCGGGTTAAGGATTCCCATCCCAATAGTTGCATTTTTTAATGTCAATAGAGGACTTGCGCTATCCAGAGTCAAATTCTTTTCGACTCGGAAAACATCAGGTAACAAATGATTGATGCCCATTGTAAATGACTGAATCGACATGGCCGCGTTTTTGGGGGTGTCAAACTGGACGCTGCCGATGTTGGAAATCTCGAAAGCGGATTTGGGCAATGTGGTGCCAATACCCACGTTTCCGGGATGAGTTCGCATATGTTCGATGTTGCCCGTCGGGAAATAGACATTAGGGGTGGCCAATACAATTTCCCACGGCTCAATCGGAACCACGCCCAGCGAGGTGTTGTCCGGCAGTTTATAGGCCGTTGCGGCGATATTTCCGCTGCCGACTTGAAGCCCGGGCTTTTGAATGGCGGTAAAAATAGTCGGAAACAGGCCAAATCCGGTGTGCCCCAGATCCACCACCGCCATCGCGGGATTTTTGGCATTGTCCTTAACGCCGTGCGCCATAAAGATATTGGGAAGATCGGCAGAGGAACGCACCACAACATTTCCGTTTGAGGTCGCGGTCGGCAATCCAATATGAACCGCTCCGCCGGAGACTAAGAGCCGGCTTTTCCCGGGATCGGCGGCGCCTATCGCGACCTTCCCGGTGTTCTTAACCACAATCCCGGCTTTGATGATCGATGAGTCATAAATTGTGGTCAAAACGGTCCTCATAAAGAAAGCGTAGGCATTGTGAGTCGGGTCTACCTGAAGGGGATTCAGCGAAGAGAATTGCGAGGTAAAACTGCCGTCATCGTTAATATAATTGTGTCTGCGAAGGTCGTTTCGAAGTTCGGCGGAAAGGGCTTCGTTAATCTGTTGGGGTGAGGAAACAAATGCATTCCCAAGCACCGCCTTGCCAGCCACAGTCAACGCGACGCGCTGATCGTTAAAAAGAGTCTGGGTGGTTCCTATCGCAACCCCGCCTTGGGCGCGAATAAGAAACTGATTTTCGTGATGGGAGACAAGGTCTCGGCTTTGAGAATCCGCCCAGACAAAGCTACCGGCATGAAGCGCCTTGGCGCGTTGGCCGCCGGCGACGCTAAAATCGCCCGCAGCGCTATTGCCAGACCCGCCCAAAACGGTGGCATACGCGCCATCCGCCGTATTGGATTGGCCCCCCGAAACAGCGGAGACAGCTCCTCCCGGACGCGTATTATGGCCAAAACCAACCGAAAACTTTCCTAAATTGTCTTCGTTCCATTCTTTGCCGCCCGACAGGCCCAGGGTGTCCAAGTGGCCGGCTCGAAAGGCGGCGCGCTTGGCAAACCAAAGCATTCGTGTGCCGGGACCTTCCGCGGGAATATTCTTCGTAATAATGACCACACCCGGTTCTCTTTTATCCAGCGCCTGCTGAATTCCAAACGATTCGGGCGAGCCAAAAAATTTTCCGGCTAAAACGACTCCGGCGTTTCCGCTGACATGCAAGTTCGCCTGCGGATGGCGGATTCCGATAGCCAATCGATCCTCGAGAGCGATAAATAAAGGCGTACTGACGCCAAGCACTTTTCCGGCTTCGATTCTAAAGACGCCGCTATCGGCCAAATCCGCTCCCATCGTGAAACTGGCGGATGAGGACGAGAAGGTCATGGCGGGGTTTTGTGATTTACCTCCGGCGGCGACGTTGCGACCGGATAATTCCAATAAGCTGCCTGGATCAGGCCGGCCAATGCCGACGTTCCCTAGCGTATAAAACAAGCTATTATCTTTGGGGTTTCGAAGCCAAAATGTTCCGGTGGATAAAGCAAGCCTCAGATTAAGGCCGCCAATGGTTAACTCGTCACTATCTAAAAGTCCGCGAACCCTTAATTTCTGGTTGGGAGTGCTGGTGCCGATCCCGATGTTGTTATTGGCGCCCACAAAAACCAAATTCTGGTTGGCGGAAGCGATAAACGACGGCGCTGCCCCGTCCGATTGAATAGTCAACCAAGCGCGAGGCGTTTTGGTCCCGAGGCCCAAATAGCTTTTAGCGCTGTCCCAGAAAAATGAGGCGCTATTACCGAATTCTTGAGAACTTGTCCAAAACACCGGACTATTGGCCACGCCCTGTCCGACGATACCGGTCAGAGGAAGCCATTGAGTATTATTGAACCCTTCAATTTTCGATGTGATGGGGTTCCATCGAATATTGCCGCTAACGGTATCGGCGCTTTCCCCGACCCGCAATGAGCCTCGAACGTCCAACTTGGAGCGGGGGTCCGCACTGCCAATGCCGATATTTCCCCCTTTGCGAAAATAAAGATCGGAGACGACGGCCGGATGTTGCCAGTCGAGAATTCCGTCTATTCGTTGCCCGTTGATCGTATAGGCCATTGCATTAATCGTGCCGGTGGCATGCAATCCAAAGATCGGTCGAGTCGTGCCGATGCCAACGCTAGTCTTTGTGTGAATCGTTTTCACGACGGACTTATTAGGCTGCCAGGCGACGGTGTCGATGAAACTTTTGCCATTAACCAGTAAGCCCTTAGAATCAATTTTGCCGATGACATCCAATTCGGCCATGGGCTGGGTTGTTCCGATGCCAACCCGGTTTTTCAGCGGGTCGACGTAAAATGTCTTTTGGTCGACGAACAAAGGCGCATTAATGGCGACGCGCGAGGTAAAATCGCCTGAAATTCCCTCCGCAGGCGCCTGCAAGGCCTCTTCAGCGACGATACTCTTAATGGCATAAGGAATAGACGTTATCGGAAAGAAAAAAAGCTGATCGTAAATAATAAGGCCCAGCGTGGGCGAGGCGATATCAAAATGTGCGGGTAAAAGTGCGTTGTTCGTAGGATCCTGCGCGCCAAGAATGAGGCTAAATGCCCCCTTCTTAAACGAAACGGATCGCCGGCCCTCCCTCCAAATCGCCGGGGGCTTTTTGCCCGAATAAATGCCGGCGGTCACCATATGGCTGCCTTCTAAAAGTCCGATGATCGGGGAGTAAAGAGTGGCTTGAAAGGTGATGGTAACGGGTTTTTCGGCCGCCAGGGTCGCGGAAGCGAAACTAAGCGATGCCAATAAAACTAAAGTTAGTCCCCATTTCATTCAGGTTTTCCCTATGTTAGTACGAAAACGCAACGGAAAAGTAGTGCTTATTGTTGTATTCGATATGCTCGCTACGTTCGTAGGCGTAATCGAAGCTAACATCGAAAACATCTAATCCTAGTCCCAAAACATAGTTGCTCTTAATATCCCGTATCACCGGAAATTCCTTATAGCCACCGGAAATATGGAAGAACGGAACAAAATGAGGGGAATAGTTAACGGCAAACGATTTCATGAATTTTTGGTTATTGCCAATAGCCCGAAGCTGACCCAGCAAATCAAAATTACCGATATGATACAGGGCGCTATAGCTGGTTTGCAGCGGCAAGGTTTCAGACTGTCCGTTCGAATAATTAACCTTGAGCGAGGGCACGACGTTCTTGGCGACCACGGAAAGGGTCAGAGGTCGGGCGACAGCCACAATCCCGGCATCAAAGTTAAAGCCTCGACCGGAATGCGTATCGATGGTGGAGGCATAGTAGGTCAAGGAAGTGCCAAAATGGAGATTTTCGGTTTGGGACAGCTCATACGAGACCTTAGCCATAGTATTGTTATAATCAAAATATCCGCCGACATCAAATGTTGACTCTTCGCCAGGGGTAGTTGCGACCGATTCATAGGTGCGAGGGATGGCGCCCACCCCGGCGGTCATATAGCCAAGCCCAAGGGTCCCAAACGGCAGTTTCGTGCTTACCGAAAGGTTTTTGTATTGGACTTCGTTCATAAACGTTGTCGTGAAAACAGAGGCGGAAAATCGCTTGGTTCGATAGAGTGAAGCGGGGTTTTCAAAAACGCCATTGGCAAATTCGGAAAATCCTTCGATATTCCCCATGCGAATCATTCGCGCTGAAGAGCCAACGTCGGACACCATAAAAAAGTCTCCGCCAGCCTGGGCAGGCTGGCTCAATAAACCGAGCAAAAGTAAAATCGCTAAAATGTGTCGTTTCATGGGATTACCGCCATCTTCCCCTTCGCCAAAACCTTGCCGTTATTCATCAGTACGTAAAAATAAACCCCCGCCGATAAGACGTATCCGTCCCAAGTGCCCAAATTGAAGTCGACCTTGTTGTATCCCTGGTGGCCGCCGTTGACTCCCTTATAGAAAATCTTTTGGGTGATTCTCTGTGCGAGCATGTTATAGATGTGAATCTCGAGGTCCATGTTTTTGTTGAGAGAGTAACCCAACTGGGCTCCCTGCTCCTGGCGAAACGGATTAGGGTAAACAAGGGGTTCTTTATCGACTTTGGCTTCCGAATCGTCATCGTTAATAGCCATAGCTAATGACATGTTCCCCTGCGAGAGATCATCCATCGTCTGGCCGACGCTTTGAAAGCTAACTCCTAAGATAGATAGGCCTTTCTGGTTATTGGTAAAGGTGCCTCGCGTGTCCCGGCCGCCAAAATCTTTAAAGTTATTGATAAAGCCGGACCCAAAGTGAAGGATGGTGTTGAGCGAAAGAGACGTGAACTGCAGGCCAGCCTGGATTGGAGAAAAAAACGGGGCTACCGCCAGCATTATCAGGATCAAAGTTAAACTGATGTGTTTATTCTTGTTCATTCCACCCCATGTATCGTGGCTTGAAACAAGAAACTTGTATGAATAATTAGAACATGTGCCTTAAACCAAATAGAACCGAATATTGGTCACTGGCAACCGTTTGGTCGATTATTCCGAGGGTGCGGGGCGAAGACCCGTATTCTGTTTGAACCTGGCGCCCAAAACCAACCGTCTTGAGATAATGCGCGTCAATCGAGAAGGATAATTGAGGGGTGGCCTGGTAATGAAGCTGGGAGTCAATAATCCAGACCTGGCCTCGCTGGTTCCCGTCGCCAACTCGGGAGCGTAAAATGTGGTTGTCGCTGTCTTGGCTGGTCACAAACGGAGAATATCCAATGGCAAGCGAAGATCGAATGGCTTGCCAATGTGAATATCCCACTATCTCAAAAACGGGAATATGATAAACGATGGAGTATAAAAGCGTTTTGTCAGGAATGTATTCCGGCGGTTTGTTGCTGGAGGGGTAGGTTTGTCGGGTGTTGCTGATAGTAAAATCAAAATTTTGATAATAATAGCCCAATCCCACGCGCAGGCCATTGACCGGCGTTTCGATACAGTTCACCAAGAAATGGGCGTCGGCTGTAAAAAGATTTAGATCGGAGTCGCTTTCGGAGTAGGTCTCCAGGTTTCCCGAAGAGTCCCAGTCTGAATCGGTCATTTTTCCGCTGTAGGAGCTGATATTTTTTCCCAAGCCAACCCGAAAAAACACCACGTTTTCCCAGGAGATCCCGCCTTCAGCCTGGAAAAGAAGCGTGTTCAAAGGGAAAACTAGTTCGCTGACGGGCGACTTCTCGCCAATCTGATAGCGGCTATTGCCGGAAATGGCGCCTAATTTTGCCGTGACGTTTGATGTGACGCCAAATGCAGGCAAAGCAGCAAAGAGTAAAAGCGCCGGTAACCAAACGAGGCGCATGGGACTAGGAGTTAAGTAAACGGTGAATAGCTTGAACAAACCCCCCGATATCGCGAATGGGTTTGGTCAACAATAGGTCGACATGTAATTTCTCGGCGGCTTCTCGAATTGTCGCGTCTTCGAATCCGGTTAAAAGAATGGTCTTTAAAAGAGGATTTTTTTCTTTGGCGTTTTTGATCAGTTCGAGGCCATCGACATCGGGCATCCGCACATCGCAAATAAACAAAGAAATGGGATTTTCCAGCTTTTCAAGGGCCCCTTTTTTATCCTGGGCGGTAAATAGAGTTAAGTCTTCTTTTTCCAGGATGCGAATAAAACTCTGAAGAATAATTTCTTCGTCATCGACCACAAGAATGGCAGGCATGTTTATGAGTATACCACTTTGGATTTTTTAGTAATCTGCATCTGCGAAAGAACCTCGAGCTTAAACGTATCTTTGGAGAGAAAATAGGCCACTATGGGATAGGCCGTAGCGCCTAAACGCCGCTTTTCCAATGTCGCCGTCTCTCCAAAATGGGTGCGGGCAAAACCCAGCTCGGTAGCTCGTTTGATGGTTTGGTAGAGTGTTTGTCGGTAAGGGCTGCACGATTCCAAATACCGGTAATCCAGGCCGATTAATCCCGGACAGTAGGCGTCGCCATTTTTAAAACAGCCAACCACCGAAACCGGCAAATCCCCGTTTTGCTTAAGATAAAGCGCCATGATTTCCCAATCCGAATAGCGAAGCATATTTTTGAATATCGTTTTGGGAAGATCAAACACATTAATTTCTAACGACTTGCCTTTAACGTTTTTATAGAGCGAATAAAAATAATCCAGTTCTTGCTCCGAAGGCAGGGACGATTCTTTATTAAAAATCTTGATAGCGTACTGGTTTTCGAATGGGAGAACTTCTTTTCGAATGAACCGGCGGAATTTGGGCGGCAAGAACAATAGATTTTCGGATCCATTTTTCCAAATCGAATTGTCGACAACATGAGTGTCCGGCATAGGGGTTTGAACGTATCCTTGCTCCAACATCATCATTTTTAACGCATCGTCGTCTTTCGGAAAATCGCGAAGCAAGATCATGTCGGCGCCGCAGGTTTCCTGAATTTCTTTTACCCGCTTCAAAAGCATCAAAAAGGCATCGCGCCATTCCAACTGCGGGTTAATATATAAATGACGTCCTTCTGTAAATAGAGAGCCCATTTGCAGGCAGTGCGAAGTGAAATAGTGGGGGTCACGCGTTCGCATCGTCTCAATTTGGGCCGATATCGATCCTGGAGAGAGCAAATCGTCTTTGACCATACATTCGGTAAAAAATGTAGCTAAAACGACCCGATCTTGGCGATCTTTAATCACAAAATAATGGAATTTCCAGTTGTTTTCTTTTTCCGGGTTATTGCCGAAGGTATCTTCTAGGTATCGCATGCCGTTATGGCTAAAACTGCCCTTGCCGTAAAAGAGGTTGTCCCACAATTCCTGCGAGAGACCATGAATAGTTTTGGTTTCAATAACGGTAAATTTGGATTTTTCCTCTGTCTTGGTCGAATATAGTTGGGCGGCCTGCTTGTAGTTTTTATAAAATTCTTTAACGAATGTGGCTGGAAGCGCCTCTTGAAACGCGGTTTTGATTTCTTCCAGCGAATAATTTTCTTCAGCCAAGGCTAAAGGAAAGTGGTGCTTAATCGCGTCTACCAGTCCCTTGATGTCTTCAAACGTCTGATGGCGGGTCAGCGTAAATCGAATGCCGCAACACTTCATGGGTACAGCCGGGAAGGGCGCCGGGTTCACATAATAGCCTTCCGAATGAATGCGCTTCACCATATTGAGCGCCACGCGCCACAATCCGGTGCAAATATATTCGATCGGGGTAACGGTCATCGCCACGACCGGTAATTGCGCTTCTTCCAGCAGTGTATTGCAATAGACAATACGTTCTTTAAGTTCGTTTTGAATGACGGCAAATTCCGGAGAAAGATGGAGCCTGGCAGAAGCTAACGCCGCGCCCAACATCGGGGGCTGAACCGGACCGCTAAAAATAATAGTTTGTCCGCATGTTTTAACACGCCTGCGCATTTCCTCGTTGGGGAATACAAGGCATCCGCCCGCGCAGGCAAATGCTTTGTTAAGCGACGTGGCCACCACCATGCGCTCGCGCAAATCGACCGCGCCCAAGGTATATCCGCGTCCGCTTTTCCCAGTCCAGCTCATGCCATGGGCGTCATCGATATACAAATGAAGCTGAGGGTATTTTTCAAGCAATTGCATGAGCTCCGGCAGAGGCGCCAAGTCGCCATACATCGAATAAACGCCGTCCGCCAGGTACCAAATCACGTCGTGGGTATCCCGAAGGGATTTTATTTTTTGTTCCAATGCGTCCAAGTGGCTGTGTAAAACGATCTCGACGGGGACGCCCTGAAGGCGACATTGGTTGGCGGCCATCTGAACGCTGGCATGAACTTGGCGATCCATAATGACGGCATGATTTGGCTTAACTAATACCCGAAGAGCCGACAGATGCCCCAATGTCGTGCTAGGAGTCACCAGCGCATATCCGCCGAACAATTGAGACAGTTGATCTTCCAATTCCACGTATGGTGGGGCAGACATGTAGCTGCGCGATGAAGAAAATTGAGTGCCATATCGTGTGACAGCGTCAATAACGCCCTGCTTAAGGCGAGGATCGATCTCAAGCCCCAAATAACTGCAGGAGCCAAAATTAATATACTCTTTACCATTAAATCCAATAGTTCGTCCGTCAAGCGGATGGTCTTCCGTATTGAGATACATCAGCTGCCGGTTGGCGGCATCCGTAAAGATCGTATCGACGATATTGATCAGATCATCTTCTTTTTTCACCCTTCTTACCCCCTAAAAGAATGTGTTGAGCAGCCAGCTGCCCTGAAAGCATCGCTCCCCCTGCGTGCTCACCGTCCGGATATACGGAATTGCCAACATAATAGATATCCTTGTCGGCATCGTATATAGACGGTTTATCGAATTTTCCGGAGACCACAAAGCGTGTGGCTTGGCTGGACAGTCCATGGATCTTTTGAAAATCGGCTGCGGAAATGAATTTCTTATAGATCATCGCTTCGCCAAGTCCGGGCAACATCTTTTCTGCATTTGTAAATATATAATTTTCGGCTGAGTGAGATAGATCGTTTATTTCGCGAGGCAAATAAAAATACACGTTGATGGTGTAGTAGAGTCCCTTTTCCCCCAGTTCGCTTGGAAACAAATGAAATCCAAAGGCGCCGGGTTGCCGACCGGAATCAATATCGTTCATCCATTGCTCAACGCCTTCAGGCAGATGAACGAGGGTGTGAATCCCTTTTGGGAAAATGAGTTCTTTTTTGACGGCTAGGTGAAACATGCTAATGGCTAGCCCGGGTTTAAAATCGTTTGAATACTGATCCCAGCGGCCGGTGCTTGAGACCACAAAATCCCCTTTAAATTTCCCCTTTTCAGTTACGATCTCTTTGCCAAGAGCAGTGCAGTCCGTTCCCAGGATCAGCTGTCCGCCGCGATGAACAAAAGCGTCAACCATCGCGTCAACCAATGCCCGAGGCCCGCCCACCGGCAGGGTGGGCTGGTCATAACCGTAATTGAATTCTTTTGAAAATGTTTTTTTAAGGGAAGTCAATTGTACCTCTTTAGGCAACATTCCTAATGGGTAGGCGAGGGCTAGTAAAAATTCCGAAAGTGTTTTGTCTTTGACGGTAGCTTTCACCGCGTCTTCCAGCGTCTCGTGAGTTTTAAACGCCTTAATAAATCGAATCAAATCTCCGGCGCAAGTCGCTAATTTTAAGAGCGTCTTAGGATCCGGCGGAGACGTGAGTGTAGTCCCATTAATAAAAAATTTCGTTTTAGCTTTTTTAAATTTTAAAGGGATATCCAGCGACTTGATCTGGCGTTCCAAAATCCGTCCGAAATCATTGGCGGCGATGACAAATTCATATCCGTCGAAATGTGTCGTTCCGCAAAGTCCACCGGGAACGTTTCGTTTTTCGACGATAAGAACTTTATGCCCCGCTTTTTGCAAATGCAAAGCGGCGGTCAAGCCGGATAGCCCGGCCCCGATGACGATGCTATCAAACGAGTTCTGCAAGAAACTTTCCCCTTTCTTCCAACAGACTCTCTTCCCAAAAAAAAGGAATTTAAAACATTAAGTTAATTCTATACCAAGTTTCGACAAGTCCGGCCGAAAGACCTCATCAATAGTGGGTCGGCCCCCTGGTGTTTTGCGTTGCCCGGTATCGTGTTTGTACTTTTCCCTCAAAACATCCTTTACGGAATTCGCGTCTAAATCTCCTTCGATGCCGAAACAATTGAAGACCGGTATGGGCTGGTGCCTTACACATATCGTCCATTCCCCGGCAAAGGCGCCGTCGGGACAGAGTTCTTCGTACCTATCGTAGTTTCTAAAATAAACAATATCACCCGCTTGGATGCGTTCAACTTTTGTCTCTCCGGTGCTTTGGGTTAACAGCCTGAAAAAGGGATGATCGCATGTAAATTCTTTGCATCCGACTCTCGTCAGGCTCACGTTTAGCGGCGCAATCGCGACCAGGCGTCTGGAAAAAATGTGATCAAAGCCTTCAGGGCCTAACAAACGAACGAGCCCCAAATAAATCGAAGCGAGAACGGTCGACCCGCATTCCAAGCGATTGTTTGCTTTGGAGGACACCAGACTAGCCAGCGCCTTCGACGGCGATTTTTCGCCTATGACTCGGAACGCGCCATCCGTATATTTCCTTGGGCGACCATCCTCGTAATGGTAACACGGTATAGGTTCCCAATATTTTCTAGGTAATTTAAGCGAATCATCGCCCTCATCATTAAACCTCGAATGCGCTTTTATTTCCAAAAGAGCCTTTCCCATTTCTGCGGCAAGCGATTGACGCGAAACAGCTAAAGGAAATCGAGATGGTGGCAAGGGAACAACTTTGAAAAGCGACATGGATTTTTCCGTTTCTGAGGTGTAGTCAAAGAATTAGATAGAAAACTTTACAATCTGCACCCGAAAAAAAACAGCGGAATTTTTATTAATTTAAACCGATAATTAACTGTATTAACACATTTTTTGGCCCCGGGGGGACAATATGGTAAAGAAAGTAATTTCCACGCCAGCGCAAAGTCTAAACATTTCGGAAGACACGCGAAGCTTTTCTGATATTCTCGATCAGAGCAGCGCGAAGCTAAAGAAATATAGCGGGGACAGACTTCTGCCAAAATACGAAGTGAAAAAAATGGCCGAAGGCCTGTTGACGCGGCTGCTTCATCGCGTTGATCTTTATACAGATTCATTACGCCTTAATGAAATGTTTGAACTTTTGGATTCCAAACAAAAAGACGCCTTTTCAAGGAGGCTCATCTATTCGTGTGTGACTAGGGCCTATGCCGGCTTGATCGATTTGGTAGGAGACTATAACGAAGATGAGTCTGACAGCATCGGCCTTACCGACGGCTGGGTAGAGGATCCAAAGGCCTGGGAAAAATTGACCAGTGGCGAGGCGAAGGAATACGAAGGGGAAATGGTTAAAGTGCGGGGAGAATCTTATGTGCCCGCCAATCGACCGGTAGGGAGAGAAAAACAAACGGTTGCATTTGTGCCTTCAGAAAAAAAGTCGTCATTCGACGTTGCGACAGAGATTTTTAAACGGTATCTTGCAAAACGCAAAAATGAAAATTGTTTTGATTGCGCAACTGCCACCCAGGTGATTTCATTTGCCGCAGAAGCGTTGACTTTGGGAAGGCTCGATTTCGACGCAAAATATTTGGACGGGACCAGGAGTCGACTACAGGTAGCGCTTACCACCACTTTTTCAATAATAAATGGGGATTTTGTGCAAGGGGCTTTTTACAGGCACTTTGTTCGCGAGCTGAAAGTGGGGAGGGACATAGGTCTGGAATCTCAGCTGGAAGTGGGGGATATCGTCTATTTTGAGAATCATTCAAATTATGAAGAGTTGGCGCCAAAGGGCGCTTGGGCGGGAGAATGGGCCGTCGTAGCCGACGTTGAGATGAAGGATGGAGAAGGGGTGCCAAAATTCAAGGGGTTTGGCGTGTCCGGGTTTGTTGGCGCAGAAGACATGGGGGCGCATCTTCAGGAAGAATTCGATCGGGTCGCTGATGGAGCTGACGGGTTGGGCCCCGAGCGCACCAAAACGTTGGATGATCGCTGGCCGGGAATTTCCGTCGTATATCGGCCTAAATTATTGGTCGACGTATAAGAAACAGGCCGCCTGGCTGCCGACGCTGTAAAACGGGGGTACCTCTTTTTTGCAGCGCTCCATGACGTGGGGACAGCGAGTATGGAACCGGCATCCCGGCGGAACGTTCATCGGACTGGGCATGTCGCCGGCAACAATCTCGACTTTCTTTTTTTTGGAAGGATCCGGGGTTGGGATCGAGGCCAAAAGCGCCTGAGTATATGGGTGTTTTGGAGACCCAAAAATTTGTTCCGGCGTTCCTTTTTCAACAATTTTCCCCAAGTACATAATGAGAATATAGTCGCAGTGTTGCGCGATGACGCCCAGGTCATGCGAAATCAAAAAAACCGACAAATTAAATTCTCGTTTAATGCTTTCGATCAGTTCCAAAACTTGCGCTTGAATGGTGACATCCAAAGACGCCGTGGGTTCGTCCGCAATCAACAATTTGGGATTCATCGACAGCGTCAGCGCAATCATGATGCGTTGGCACATGCCAATCGAAAATTGATGCGGGTAGTCATTGATTCGAGTTTCGGGATCCGGAATGCGGACTTTGCGCAGCAATTCAATGGCGGCGGCTTTGGCTTCCTCTTTGCTCACTTTGCGATGTAGCCGAATGGTCTCAATCATCTGGTTGCCAACCGTAAATACAGGATTCAACGCGGAGAGGGGATTTTGAAAAATTAATGCGATATCGCCGCCACGCATTTTCTGCAACTCTTTCGGCGATTTTTTAAGAACATCCTGCCCGTTCCACAAAATCTCGCCGCTTTGAATTCTTCCGTTGGGCGGCAACAAATTTAATATCGAAAGCGACGTGACGCTTTTCCCCGAACCGGATTCCCCGACTAAGCCCACCGTCGTTTTTTCAGGGATTTCGAACGAAATATCATCCACGGCGTGAACGGTTTTATCGCCCACCGTAAACGCAGTTCGTAAATTTTTAACTTCGAGCATATGGATTTAAGGTCTCCCGGAGCGCGTCTCCCAAAAAGTTTAAGGCCAGCACAGTCATTGCAATCAAAAGCCCGGGAATAATGGCCATCCACGGCGCATCTTCCATAAACGCCAGGCTATTTTCTAACATATTACCCCATGACGCATGCGGGGGCTGCACGCCCATCCCCAAATAACTGAGCGCAGACTCCGTCAAAATCGCCGACCCCATCCCCAACATGGCCGACACAATAATCGGGTTCATCGCGTGCGGCATGATGTGTTTGAACAAGACTCGCCCAAAGCCGATTCCACGGGCCTGTGCCGCCACCACAAACACTCGTTCTTTGATCGACAAAACTTCAGCTCGAACCAATCGCGCAATCCCCATCCAACTGGTCAATCCAATCACGATCATCACGTTATAAATGCTGGGGGTGAGCATGACCTGAATCGCCAATATCAAAAAGATGGTGGGAACGGCCATAAACAAATCAACAAAGCGCATTAGAACTTCATCGATCCATCCGCCCAAATAGCCGGACAACATCCCATAGATCAAACCAATCACAAGCGAAATTCCCACAGAAATAAATCCAACTGCAAGGGAAATCCGCGCACCATAAATACAGCGAATCAAAATATCGCGCCCCAAATCATCGGTGCCAAAGGGATGAGTAATCGAGGGTGGGGTAGGGTCGGATACTAAATTGGGATCGAAAAAATTGGGGTCGATTTTAGGGAACAGGGGCAACACTACGGCGACGATCGCAAGTACAATTAAAAAACAAAGCGAGACGATGGCTTTTTTGTTCATTGATTAATTTGTTTCAGGCGCGATTTAAATATATCGAATCCATTCATTTGTCTTTCCTTTTTTGACCATCTGGCAATTTCTTTTAAGTCTATCTTTTGTTGGGATGCGACCAGGAGGGCTTGGTCCAGAGATTGATAGTCTCCCCAATGATAAAAAGCGGCTAGTCGGTCTTTAACGCAATCGGTCGGAGACAAGATAGAAATTGCGTTTTTAGGATCGAGCTTATGAAATTTTTCAATAGTTTCTTCTCCAATAGCTACTGGAGGAGGCGGGAATTCAAGATAAAATTGGCAATCCGGGTGAATAAAATGCCGGCCTTTCTGAATAAATCCAATTTCGCTCAAAGCTGTCTGAATAGATTTGGTTTTGTCAAAAGAAACCATGTCTAGGTCTTTAGATATGTATTTGTTCTCCGAATACACCGTGACACAACCGCCGCCTACTAATATTGCATTTAAATGATGTTTCTTAAATTGCTTATCAATCTCATTGAGCACACCTTTTAAATCCAGTTTTTTCCAATTCACAATGGTTTCCCGCTTCGTCTGGGACGCCTGCGTTCTTCGGGGCGTTCATATAGTTCTTTTTTTGTCGAATCGGGCAAAGAATGATATGCCTTTTGTATAAGTTGTTGCACTTCTTTCAAAAAGTAACATCGAGGGTTCCACTGATATAGACGAGTATTTCCCTCCATTCTGCTGGCAATAATTCCGCCAAATTCCAGTCTTTCTAGGGCATTTTGGATGCTGCTGATTGAGGCGCCAAAGATTCGAGCTAGCCGACGCGGATGCGCCTGCTTGTTCACCAAGATAAAAAACAAAATCTTTTCTGTATTTTTATTTCCAAAGAGGTATTCAAGCATAAAATGACCTATATTTTAGGTTATATAACCTATTTTATAGGTCAGTGTCAACGCCGTATCCTCGGATCCACAACCGCATACGCCACATCCGCAATCAAACTGCCCAAAATAATCAAAATCGCCGAAAACAAAATCGTACCCATCAGGATTGGGTAGTCTCGCGCAAACACGGAAGCGATCCCCAATTGCCCCATTCCCGGCCATGAAAAAATATATTCAATAATAAACGATCCGCTGATCAGTCCCGGTAGTTCCAACCCCAAAATCGTAATAATCGGAAGCGCCGCGTTTTTGAACGCATGTTTATATAAAATCAGCCGGTTGCTAATGCCGCGTGCGCGCGCCGCCTTAATATAATCTTGACTCAAAATCGAAATGATCCCAAACCGGTGATACCGGGTAAGTCCCGCGATGCCGCCAACCATAATTGTGATCAGTGGCAAGGCCATATGATGCAAGATGCTTAAAAGTTGCTGCCACCCGCTTAATCCCGGATCGGCAAATCCGGCGGTGGGAAACAGGCCAAGCTTCAGCGAAAACGTCAGGATCAGAACCAAGCCCACCCAAAACGTGGGTAACGATAACCCGATAAACGAAAGAATGGTGACCCAATGGTCAAACCTCCCGCCTTTTTTTGCCCCGGAAATTAAGCCCAACGGAAACGTAATTACCAAAATTAATATCAACGACGTAACCGACAGCAAAAGGGTCGCCGGCAACCGCTCCACAATGGCCAGAAAAACCGGTTTCCCGGATAACGTCGAATAACCCATATCCCCGGACAAGATGGATTTGAGCCAAAAGAAATATTGCACATGCACCGGCCGATCCAGCCCCAAGTTGTGTCGCACCTGCGCCATATCCGCCAAGCTCATATGCGGATCCAAAAACATCGTCGCCGGATCGCCGGGCGCCAATTTCATAATGCCGAATGAAATAAACGTGATGCCGAGGAGTAGCGGGATGGAGATTAGTAAGCGTTTGACGATATAGCGCATTTAGTCAGCGATATACACGTTTTCAATCGGATTCATCAACCCCGCAGGCCCTGGTTTCGAAAGTCCTTTAACCCGTTTGTTGATGCCGGAAATAACGTCGGGATAATAGAGGAAAATATACGGGACATCCTGGGCGATTTCGTTGTAAATCGTCTTATAAATTTCTTTGCGCTTTGTACGATCGGTTTCCAGCCGGCCTTTTGAGAGATTCGCGTCGACGGTGGCATTTTTATAGGCAATAAAATTAAAGCCTTTCGGATACTGCGAGGAATGCCAAATTTCATAATCATCCGGGTCTAGGCTCAGTCCCCAGCCCAGAAGAACAGCGTCAAATTTTTTGGGATCGATGTTCTCATTCAATTTCTTGATTAAAGTGCTCCATTCCATTACTTGAATATTCATTTTAATGCCAACTTCCTGTAGAAAACGTTGGATAACCTGAGCGGAAAGCTCCCTATCTTTGTTCCCTTTGTTGGTTAGTAGCGTGAATTCAAAAGGTTTTCCATCCTTTTCCAAGATTTTTGTTTTCGGATTAAGAATAAAACCGGCTTCTTCCAATAATTTCTTTCCTTTTTTAACATCGTATTCAAATTTGACGACGCCTGTTTCAGGGTAAGACCAAAGAACAGGGGCGCAAGAAATTTCTGCAGGAAGTCCTAAACCCTTTAAGACCCCCCTTACAAGGGCAGGTTTGTTAATGGAATGAGCGATAGCCCTCCGAACTCTTAGATCGGCAAATAGCGGATTTTTTAAATTGAATCCCATATATACATACATTAAGTCTTGGAATCGAAACACATTTACCTTGGTATTTTTCTTAAAAGACTCAAAGTCTTTTCTAGGCACTCGACCCGTATCAATCTCACCTTTTTTTAAAGCAATAAACTCAGTTCTTTCTTCGGGGATGATTTTATATAAGATGCCATCAAGCTTTGGAGCTTTGCCAAAATAGTGTGGGTTGCGCTCCAATCTAATGTACTCAGCAGCTTTCCATTCCTTAAACTTAAATGGGCCGGCACCGACAGGATTACGGTTAAATTTGGCCGTATTAATATCTTCTTTTTCCAATAAATGCTTTGGCAGTATTCCCATCGCTACGTTGACCAAGAACGGTGCGAAAGGCTGTGGCAAAATAGCTTGAACGGTATATTTATCGATAGCTTTGAATACAATCGGTTTTCCCTCGATAATATAATTGCTTCTTCGGACAGTATTTGTTTTTGGATTTTGAATAATTTGAAAGGTAAAGACAACATCCTCAGCCGTCAAAGAATGGCCATCTTGAAATTTGACATTTTGTTTCAGTTTGAACGTATAGGTTCTACCGTCCGGGCTTATTTCATAAGATTCTGCTACGTCCGGCTCCAGTTCCAAATTTGGGTTTACGCGAAAAAGACCGCTAAAAATATTGCCTGCTACCGATTGAGAAGGTTGATCGGTGGCCAATACCGGATTCAGATAAGTAGGCTCTCCTCCAAGAGTATCCAATAAAACCATTGGCTCAGCCTGGATTAGGGAAGTAGAAAGTAAAAGAGCAAAAAAAACAAAATTCTTAAGCTGAAGCATTAAAAATATCCTATCACAACTAATTTTTTCTATTCCTTAAACTTTTTCCATGTGTCTATATGATTTAAGCCATTTTCGCCGTTCCAGTCCTTGTTGTCGGTCAGATATTCGTGCAGCTTTTTATCTTTGCGAATTTCCATCGTTTCTTGTGTTGCACCGTCAGGTACGTGGAATTCCCGCTCTTTTCTTTCTCCCATTTCGTATCTCCTTAGAAATTTTAAGCTTGAGTTTTCAAGCGAAGTTAAAACGGCTATGATATTTTAATCTCCGTTTTCAATCCAACAATTATGCAAAGAAATGTTAGATGGTAAGCAAAATGCGACACCATAATGTAAGACCGCCAAAAGGAAAATAAATGAAGGGTTTTGCCGAAGGAATTTCAAAATTATTTGAGGATACGGGAAAATTCATGCGCCTTTTGTTACCCGGGTATATTTTTCTAGGCCTTTATCATCTGATTGGAGAAGGTCAAATTCCCAAATTGGACTGCCTTATCGATTTCTGGGTTAAAGCAAATTTTACCAAGCTCATTATTTTCCAAATTGCCGCTATTGGGGCCATATTGGGCCTTATTATTTATGCTACTCACAAGACGGTTACTAACCTAATTAATGTAATAATTTGGAATCTTTTTGATGGGAACTGGCATGGCTATTCTTCCGCACTAATGAAGAATCGGCTATATAGGCCATTCCTGGACTCGATGGATTTCAACTGGTCCCTTACCCATTTGGTGCTGATGACAACAGAAATTGCCATCGGCTTGTATTGGTTGAAGCCGGGATCATTTTGCAATGTTCCCCTACCCGTGTGGCTTGTTTTTGGATTAAGTGTCTGCTATTACGGATTTCTGCTAAATTCCCTGCGTCAAATACATCTGGCGAGGAATTTAAGTTTAGGAGAAGCTGTAGATAAACTTTACGAGCTTGGGGTCAAAAAAAAAGATGACTGAAATCAACCTCAAACAAACCCTAAACCTCCCCCAAACCGATTTCAATATCCGGGCGAATCTAGCCGTCAAAGAACCCGAAATTCTCGAATCTTGGAAAAAAATTAATTTTGAAAGAAAAGACGCCCAAAAAACCTACGTATTACATGACGGCCCGCCATACCCCAACGGCAATATTCACATCGGCCACGCGTTAAATAAGGTTTTAAAAGACATCATCAATCGCTTTAAATCGATGCGCGGATTCAAAACAAAATACGTTCCCGGCTGGGATTGCCACGGACTCCCCATCGAAACCCAGGTATTAAAAGAACTAAAAGGCGAAAAAGGCGAGATTGCTCAATTTCGCAAGCACTGTCATGATTTTGCGCTGCGCTTTGTGGAAACCCAAAAGGCCGATTTTATCCGCCTAGGCATTAATGCCGAATGGGATAATCCCTATTTGACGTTAAATCCCGAATACGAAGCGGGCGTGATTTCTCTATTCGGCGATATCGCCAAAAATGGCCTTATATATAAAGGAAGCAAGCCGATTCATTGGTGTACGCACTGCGAGACAGCGTTGGCGGAGGCTGAAATTGAATTTGCCGAGCATCGTTCGCCTTCGATTTACGTACTCTTCAAAGCCGCTGACATGAACATCCTGGTCTGGACGACGACGCCGTGGACATTGCCGGCCAACGTGGCGGTTGCCGCACACCCCGACTTTACCTATGTGAAGATCAAATCAGCCGGGCAGGTGTTTGTAGTCGTCAAAGAATTAAAAGACAGCCTAATCGAAAAACTGGGCTTATCGGATGCGGAAG
The DNA here is from genome assembly GCA_964349635.1 of uncultured Candidatus Marinamargulisbacteria bacterium. Classification (GTDB taxonomy): domain Bacteria; phylum Margulisbacteria; class Marinamargulisbacteria; order SXXA01; family CAYGHZ01; genus CAYGHZ01. Next base: position 18,467 of record CAYGHZ010000001.1, on the reverse strand, counting down.
TGATTGGCGAAATAAAAGGTAAAGAGTTGGCGGGAACAGTCACCAAGCATCCCTTCCTGGATCGAGAATCTCCGATTGTGTTAGCTAACTACGTCACCAAAGAAGATGGCACTGGCTTTGTTCATATTGCGCCCGGCCATGGCCAAGAAGATCACGTGGTTGGCAAACAATACAACCTGCCGGTGCTGATGCCCGTCGATGACAAAGGCCGATTTACCGAAGGCGAATGGCAAGGCCAATTCGTATTCGACGCCAACAAAGGTATTGGCCAAAAGATGGAAGAATTGGGCACGCTCAAAAAACTCGAATTTATCAAACACAGTTACCCGCACTGCTGGCGCTGCAAAAACCCGGTGATTTTTCGCGCCACCGAACAATGGTTTATCGCCATGGATAAGCCGATGCCGGACGGAAAAACGTTGCGCGAACATGCTATGCAAACCATCAAAAAAACCGCCTGGTATCCCGCCTGGGGCGAAAAACGAATCACGGGGATGATCGAAAACCGCCCCGATTGGTGCATTTCGCGTCAGCGGCTGTGGGGGATTCAGCTACCCATCTTTACCTGCAAATCATGCGGAAAAGTAGAAATGACCGGCAAGATTGTCACGCAGTGCGATTGCGGTGGTGAGTTTGAACGGGAAACAGATATTCTGGATGTGTGGTTTGAATCCGGTTCCAGTTTTCGTTCAGTGTTGGGTGATCAACCAGCCGATTTGTATTTGGAAGGTTCCGATCAACATCGTGGTTGGTTCCAGTCGTCGATGCTCATCGGGTTGGCTGCTCAGGGACATGCGCCCTTCAAAGGCATCTTAACCCACGGTTTTATCGTTGATACCGATGGCAAAAAGATGAGTAAATCGGCCGGTAATGTGACCTCGCCGCAAACAATTATCAAAGAATACGGCGCCGATGTCCTGCGCTGGTGGGTGGCCGGGTCGGATTTTAAAAACAGCGATGTTAATATCGCCAAAAACATTTTGGATCAAGCGCGCGACAGTTTTGGAAAAGTGCGCAACACCATCCGGTTTTGTTTGAGTAATTTGTATGATTATGAAGGTCCGGTTCACTTCGACGAGCTCAGCGAACTGGATCGGTGGGCGTTGACGCAATTAAATCGGCTGGTTGAGCGTGTCGAAACCAGCTACGATCAGTTCGATTTTCATATTGTGACCCATTCGGTCCACGACTTTTGCGCGGTAACCCTAAGCTCACTCTATCTGGATATGGTGAAAGACCGGCTGTATTGCGACAAAGGAAAAACGCGTCAAAGTACCCAGACCGCTCTCTATCATATTGCTGATACGCTGATCAAACTCTTGGCGCCGATTTTGGTGTTTACGGCTGAAGACGCTTACCACTATTTTCCATCGAAAAATAAAAAAGAAAGCGTACACTTGGAAAATTTTCCGGAAATCAAAAAAGAATGGACCATTCCCAGCCTGGAAACAAAATGGGAAAAATTGCTGGAAATTAAAGACCTGGTCTATCAAAAATTAGAAAAGTTGCGCGCCGAAAAAATTATTGGCAGTTCATTGGAAGCGGTCGTAACGTTGACGCTTCCGGAAGCCATTCCGTTTGAGGAGTGGGAGTCGCTATTTATCGTAAGTAAGGTCCATCTAAAAACCGGCAATCTGGACGCCGAGGTCAAAAAATCGGAACATGAAAAATGTGAACGGTGCTGGAAACGGTTACCGTTAATCCAAAACGTCTGCGATCGCTGTGACGCGGTCGTGAAAGGAATAAAAGTATGAGCGTAGCCATCATCGGAACAGTCGCGTTAGACAGCATCAAAACCCCAAAAGGAATTCACGAACGAATTTTAGGGGGATCGGCCACCTATGCAGGAACCGCGGCGCGATTGTTTGCCCCGGTTTCTTTAATTAGTATTGTCGGCAAAGATTTCCCTGCCGAGCACGTCAATTATTTCAAATCCCGCGACATTAACATCGACGGCGTCAAAATCGCCGACGGAAAGACCTTTCATTGGAGCGGCTACTACGAAGGCGACATGAGCCAGGCTCACACCATTTCCACCGATCTCAATGTGTTGCTGGAATTCGACCCCCAAATCCCGCCAAGTGCAAAAAAAGCGTCGATCGTCTTTTTGGCCAACACCGATCCGATTTTACAAGAAAAAGCCATTGCGCAGTTCGAAAGCCCCAAGCTCATCGTGATGGATACGATGAATTTTTGGATTCAAAGCAAATTAGAGGATCTGAAAAAGACATTAAAGCTAGTCGATGTGTTAATAATTAATGACCAGGAACTTCGACTGTTAACCGGTATCAGCAATATCATTCAGGCGATGCCTAAGGTAATTGAAATGGGCCCCAAGCGCGTCATCATCAAAAAAGGCGAACATGGCGCGATCATGTTTAACGGCAAAAACCACTTCATTTGTCCGGCGTTTCCCCTCGAAGATTTGGTGGATCCGACCGGCGCGGGCGACAGCTTTGCCGGCGGGTTTTGCGGCTATTTGGCCAAAGCCGGAAAGCAGGATGAAGCGACGTTTCGACAAGCCGTTGTGGCCGGAACATTAATTTCATCGTACACCGTACAGGGGTTTAGCTTGGACGAGCTTAAAAAAGTTCAGCCCAAAACCCTGGCGGATTCGTATCATCGGTTTAAAGAATTTATTCAATTACCCGACGCGATTTGAAAGACATTTTAGTCGTCATCGGACCGACGGCGGTGGGTAAAACCGACTTTGCCGTCGCCGAGGCCCAAAAAACCGGCGCCGAAATTATTTCAGCCGATGCCTTCCAAGTCTATCGCTACATGGACATCGGCACCGCCAAAGTCTCAAAAGAAATCCGGGCGGAAATTCCGCATCACCTGATCGATATCAAAGACCCATCGGAAAATTATTCCGTGGCCGAATTTCTGCAATTGGCGTCGTCGGCCATCGACGATATCCGGGGGCGCGGAAGGTCTATTATTATTTGCGGCGGCACGGCTATGTATATGAAAGCCTTTTTATATGGGTATTCGCTGGCGCCCGGGTCTCCGGATCGCCCGAAGGATGCTTCCTGGGATCAATTAAACAGCATCGACCCCGCAGCGGCTGCGCTAGTCCATCCGTCCAACCAGCGCCGGATCAATCGCGCCTGGCAAATTTATCAACAGACCGGGCAAATTCCCTCTCAAGTTCGCAAACGAGAGGAGGCAATGCGCAGCGACGTCCACATTATTGGCATGGCGATGGATCGCCAAAAATTAATAGATAGAATTAATCTGCGCGTCGATTCCATGATTGCTCAAGGCCTAATTGAAGAAGTTAAAAGTTTGTTAAAAATGGGTATTTCTAAAACGGCCCAAGCTCTGGAAGCATTGGGATACAAAGAAATCGTTCAATACCTGGACGGTAGTTTGACAAAGGCGGGAATGATAGAATGGATCAAAATCCGAACACGACAGTTTGCCAAGCGGCAAATGACTTGGTACAGAAGCTTTGACTCCGTTGAATGGCATAATTACTAAAACGCTGTTTTCTCAAAAAGTCATCTACGGCGCCGTCGGGTTGTGCGGCTTGCTGATCACAACGTTGGTCGTTTTCTCCCCTTACATTCCCTATAGCGTGAAACTTAATGAAGGCGATATCGCTCCCGAGACCGTGGTGTCCCCCCGCCGGATCGAATTGACGCTCAATAGCGAGCCGTCCGTAACAACGGTTTTTCGCCAGGGCCAACCCATTTTTTACAAAGGAGAAGCCATTACCCGTGATCATGTCGACGTGATGCGGGCCCTAAATATCTATCACGTGAAAGCCAGCGCCCTTAAATTTTTCGGAATATTTTTGATTAATTTTCTACTTTTTTTACTGCTGGAACGATTTGTATATCATTTCAATTACGCAAAGATTTACAAAAATATTAAATATTTTGCATTAACGTATTTGGTTATTTTATTTGTAGTGGTTCTGGCCCGCCTGCTGCAGGATGTTGATCTTTTCCCGCCGGCCGTGAACGTTTATTTCCTGATCCCGGTTCCCATTGCCGCGATGGTTCTATCGCTGCTGGTTACCCCGAATATTTCGTTATTGTGCGGATCGATGATCGCTATGTTGGTGGGTATTATGTACAAGTCCGATTACCAAGTCTTTCTTTTCTTATTGTTAACCAATGCCGTAACAACGTTTGCCATTTTTAAACGCTACAAACGCACAGACATGATTTTCGCAGGTTACGTGATTGGTGCGTCCAATATTGTCTTTGTTTTTACGATGGGATTGTTTAAGGAAATAGGCGATCCGATGTGGTATGGCGCCAACGCCATCGCAGCATTTGCCAACGGCGTGGTGTCGTCGATGATCAGTTTGGCGATTATGCCGTATCTGGAAGCGTGGTTTGGCATCACCACCCATCAATCGCTGCTTGAACTCTCCAATTTAAGTCATCCGTTATTAAAGAAACTCATGATCAATGCGCCGGGCACCTATCAGCACAGCTTGATGGTTGCCAACCTGGCCGAAGCCGCCGCAGAAGCCATTAACGCAGATGTTATCTTGGCGAGGGTAGGGGCGTATTTTCACGATATCGGCAAAACCAAACGGCCCATCTTTTTTGGCGAAAACCAATTTTCCGTCGAAAATCCCCACCGATCCCTAACGCCGCGTATGAGCAAGCTGGTCATCTCGTCGCATTTAAAAGACGGTATTGAAATGGCTCAGAAGCACAAATTGCCGAAGGTGCTCCACGATTTTATTTTGGAGCATCACGGAACCACGCTGGTTTCATTTTTCTATAATCAAGCCCTCCAAACCGGCGGCGAAGAAACGATCAAAGAAGAATTTCGCTATCCCGGACCCAAACCTCATTTTAAAGAGTCGGGAATTTTGATGTTAGCGGACTCGGTGGAGGGCGCGGTCCGAGCATTGGACAAACCCTCGCCCGCAAAGCTGGAAGCCACCATTGAGCGAGTATTTGGAGAAAAAATCGGCGACGGCCAATTGGACGAATGTCCGCTGAGTTTAAGAGAATTGAACGTTATTAAAAAAACGTTTCTCCGCGTTTTTAAGAGCGTGCAACACAGCCGCCTGGATTACAAAGAAGAGCTGGACAATATTTTGTCTCAAACCAAAAAAAATGGCGAAAAAACGCAAAGTTAACATCAATAAGCTGGTCGACGTGCCAGTTGAATACGACCTTAAAAAATATGCCAAAAAAATTATGGATTTAAAGGGAATTCAGGCAGGACTGTTCGATTTTAATTTCATTGGCGCCAAGCGAATGCTTTCGATCAACAAGGAATACTTAAATCATAATTATGTGACGGACATTATTACGTTTAACTTGGCCGACGAGGGACAGGACATCATTGCCGACATTTACATTTGCGTCGATCAGGCCCGCGAGCAGGGGCATTCTCTTGATGAAGAAATTAAGCTGTTGATGGTGCACGGGATTCTGCATTTGCTCGGCTACGACGATCAGACGGATATCGATAAGGCGATTATGGACAAAGAGCAGTTGGTCTTGCTTGAAAGGGCAGGCTAATGGCGCGATTCGTCCGCCAAAAAACGCATCTGTTGATCAGTTTTCGCCATGCGCTAAGGGGCATAAGGTTTGTTTTGTTTTCTCAACGAAATATGTGGATTCATGTGTCGGTTGCGTTCGTCGCCCTATGCTTGGGTTGGTTTTTAAAGATAACTACAATAGAATGGATGTATCTGATTTTCAGCATATTCTTGGTACTTATTGCGGAAACCTTCAATACCTCGATCGAGGTATTGGTGGATTTGGTCACCCGCCAGCGGCGGGTTCGTGCGATGTTTAGCAAGGACATCGCGGCAGGCGCCGTCTTAATGGCCGCTGTCCATGCGGTTATTGCCGGATATTTTATCTTTTTTGAGAGGATTGTGACGTTGTGGTCAAGCTAATCGTTTTTTTTGTGCTGGTATCGTTATCAGCTTTTTTTTCTGCCGCGGAAACGGCGTTTACCGCGATTAACCGACTTCGGCTAAAGGGGATGGTTCACCGTAATGTGGCCGGGTCGTTCCGCCTGCAACATATTCTTCAAAATCCAAAACGATTAATTACCGCGTTATTAATTGGAAACAGCTTAACCAATATTGCCGCCTCTGCAATTGCTACCGCCGCGATGCTGGAGGCGCTGTATGCCGCCGGAATCGAAAATTATGCGTTAACCATGTCGATAATTACCGGCATATTGACCTTTATTTTGTTGGTTTTTGGCGAAATCTCTCCCAAAACCATCGCTATTAAAAATCCCGAACGGTTCGCATTGCTGATGACCAAGCCGGTCTATTTTACTCTGATTGTGTTTAGCCCGTTGATCAAGTTTTTCTCAATCATCGATCGCATCATTTCAAAACTTTTAATGGTCTCCTCCTCCGACGCCGAAAAATTATTGACCGCCGAAGAATTGAAAGCGATGTTGAAAGTGGGAGCCAGCGAAGGGGTCTTAGAAAAACGGGAACGCGAAATGCTTCACAGCGTCTTTGATTTTTCGGAAAAAATTGTCCGGGAAATCATGACGCCCCGAACGGATGCCGTTTGTATTGATGTAAACCGAAGCATCGCCGAAGTCGTTGAATTGGTATTGCGCGAGGGGCATTCCCGGATTCCGGTGTTCGAAGAAAAAATCGACAATATCATCGGAATTATTTATGCCAAAGACTTGTTGACGGTAAAAAAAGAAGACCATAAAGGCAATCTCAGAAAATTTATGCGTGAGGCCGTCTATGTTCCGGAGACCAAAAACATCGAAGACCTGCTGCATCAAATGAAAAAGGCCAAATTCCATTTGGCGATCATTGTGGACGAATACGGCGGATTTTCCGGGATTGCGACGATGGAAGATATCATCGAGGAAATTTTTGGCGAAATCTGGGATGAATACGATCTGGAATCCCAAGCCGAATTTTCCGAACTGAGCGCCGATCGCTTCCTGGTCGACGGGGGAATGAACATCGACGATCTCGCCGAAAAATTAGAGGTCAAATTCCCGACCGATGAAGACTACGACACGATAGGCGGGTTTGTGTTAAGTCATTTAGGAAAATTTCCCAAAAAAGGCGAGCGTATCAAATACAAAGGCCTGGAAATTTTAATAAAAGAAGTCAGCAAAAGGCGTATCATTCAATTAGAAATCGTAAGGACAACGTCCGAGGTGTTGCTGGAAAAGGATGACTAAATTAGTCCGACGATTATTTTTGCGTTTTCTGCAAACCGCGACCGGATCGTCCCTTTTTTATAACGTAACTGCCAAGCTATTCTCACTTCCAACAGATTCGTCGATCCAAGGGGCCATTCTCCAAGGGTCGGCCAACAACCGGCTGATTCCGGAAAATCTACACCGTATTTGGCCGTATTGGGTCTATCACCAATTCAGTCCCCGCAGTCCGTATTTTGTTTCTCCGGGTATTCCGGTAGCCCTTAATTGCACCAATCGCAATTGGACGACGCTGGCCGATAAGGTCACGGTCGATCCCCGAGGTCTGATCACGGTTCCAAAGGGCTGGTCGTTGGATTTTTGGATCGCCAATTCCGCCCACATCGTGTCTGCCGCCCAGCTAAAATCGGTTACTCAGCATTTTGACAATTCTATTGTGCGAACGGCCTATGAGACCGATGCGCTTTCGGTCCATTCAGACACATTTTTTGCCCCGCTGCCCCCTTTCGAGGGACTGGTCTGCACCCAAGTCAAAATCAAAAATAAATCCGAAAAACAGATCAATTTGTCGTTTTATTTTGCGGTGCGACCTTACAATGCGGAAGGATTGGCTCCCGTCGATGAGATCGTGTATCTCACCTCCAATGCCTTCATCGTTAACAACGCGCCGGGCCCCGTTTTTGATCGCAAGCCCGACAACGTAGTCTGCGTAAAATTCCAAGACGGCGACGTGTCCGAGCATTTCAACGACTGGCAAATGATTCTGCAGGCCCAATGCCCCGATCATCAGGCATCCGGGTTCGTCGAGTACAAGATTGCTCTCAAAGCGGGAGAAGATGCATCGTTTTCATGCAAAATTCCAACCGAAATAAACATGCAGCTAATGTCTCTGTGGCAGAAGCAACTGACCGAGCCCCAACGGCAGGAGCTAACGCGGAAAATAGCGGAAATTCAGCAGCTTAGCTACGAACATTTGCTCCCTCAAACCCCTCAACCAAAATCGACCCTTTCGATTCCCGACAAAAAACTCGAATCCTTATATCTGAAAAACAAAATGCATCTCCAAAACCTACCGAAAAGTTCAAAATCCATCGATGATTCCCCGTTACAGGGTCTTTTGTCCGTCTATCCGTTGGGCAGCCTATCTGCCGACGATCCAGGCATTACGGACAGCCTGGCTAAAATTGAAAAACGACACATGATTCAAGGTATCTATTTTCAAGGCGCGGGCGTTGTCGGTTTTCATGTGCCCTGGAACCTTATTTTAGCCCATATCTATTTAATGAGACGCGACCCAAGAGTTTCCATAATAGTCGATTGGTTGGTTGCCCACGCGAGTCCTACCGGCTGTTGGCCAGACTCCATCCATCCGGTCAGCTTGGGCGGGCTATCCGGCGATGGGCACAGCCGTGTGGCCGCAGAACTGTTTGTGGATTTGGTGGAAAAAATGGCGGAAACAGTTTACATTAGCCGCAATGCACCGACCCTGGAATCCCAGCCTCGAAATTGGCCAACCGAAAATCGACAACCAACATCGGGAGCTGTTCCAATTGGACTCGATGCTGGATCAGGCTATTCGATCCAGTAATCTGTACCAGATCGAGGCCATCATATTATTTCTGGAAGATTACGTCGTCACCCATTTCCAGGAAGAAGAAGACCTGATGAAGGCGCATCATTACAAAGGGTACAAAGACCACAAGCAAGACCACGAGGTCTTTAAAGCCCGAGTCGCCCAGTTGCGGGAGACCTATGATCAAGGCATCTCAAAAGCGCATCTGATTTTTGGCATCCGAATTTTTATCGATCAGCTCGTCGACCACATCAAAACGGTCGACGTGGGCATTGCAAGTATCGCCGGGCATCACTAAGCTATTTTTCGAATAAAATGCACGATGGTTTCCGCTTTTTTGAAACCGATTGATTCATGAAATTTTTGACTGCCCCGATTCCAACTTTCCGTATCCGATCCTAATTCAGAACACCCGCGCGATTTGCCCCATTCTTCAGCCAATATAACGATCTGTTTACCCACACCGTGCTTCCTATATTTTGGTTCAACAAAAATCCCCTCAACATAAGCCACCGGTGACGAATTAGACCCCTCCACGTAATCCTTGCGCAACGATAACGTCGCAAACGCGATGGCCTTCTTAGCGTCCAAAACAATCAACACGTCGTCGTTTTTCTTAAGCAACGTCTTTTTAAGCACCCGCCGCAGGTCGCTTCCTTTTTCATATGGCCAAAGTTTCTTGCCCATTTCAACCAACGCCGGCATATCGCGCTCGGTAGCTTTTCGAAATTTTAAGATTGGTTTTTCTTTGGTTTTTTTTGAGGTCATTTGCTTAAAAATAATAACATGTAATTTGTTTGAGAATAGTCAATTGCGGGAAGAACTTTCTTCAAATGTTTCCGTTATTGTTTTGGCTTGTTCCTATTGTTGTCCTCGGGGTGCTCGTTTATGTGGCCTTCATTAACCGGGGCTTGGAGTCTGCTGCGACCGGAAGCGAAAGCGTCGCGGCGCTAACCCAATTTATTAAGGACGGCGTCACCGTTTTTATAAAACGACAGCTTAAATTGGCCTCCTTGCTCATTTTATTTTTGGTGGTGATGTCGCTGATATTTTTTGCCTTTGGCTTTCATTCGTCTTGGATGATTTTATTTATTTTTACAGGGTTTTTCTGGTCGGGCGTCGCCGGATTTATTGGTATAAAAGCCACAACGCGGGCATGCGCCTCCTTTTTTGACGACGCTACGTCGGCAGCCAGAGCCGGGAGTGTGGTGGGATTATCGACCATCGCGTTTGCGACGTTAGACTTATGGCTTTGGTTTACGATTCTGAACTTGGTGTTGGATTTCCTGGGGTTCAAATCAGAAGCGTTTCATTTAATAGAGATTACGACATTTCTTTGGGCCTATTGCCTTGGGGCGTCAACCCAGGCGCTTTTTTCGTGTGTTGGCGGTGGACTGTTTGCCACTTCTTCCGGAATTGCGTCGCAGGCCATTGCCGAACGCAACCGGGATATTGCCCGCAACGATTTGCGTAATCCCGGGACGATAGCCGACCAGGTCGGTCATCATGTCCATCACGCCTTTGGGCTAGGCGCTCAATTTTATGAAACGTTTGTAATCGCCATTTTGGTTTTAATGACGGTGACGGCCTCTCTCACGTACGAGTTGGGGTATGTCCACGATATGTCACGCGTAATTTTGCCTGTTGTTTTGGGTGGGGTTTGTTTGCTGTCTTCTTTCGTGGCCCTATTTTTTGGCAAAGCCTGGATTCAATGGGTGGGGGCGGCCGTTTTGGCGGCGGTGTTAACGGCAAGCGGTTTGATGAGTTGGATCAGCTGGGTTATTTTCATGTTGGGTGTTTCCGCCGCGTTTCTACTTTATCAAATCCGTCAATTTCGCCTTGGATTTGCCGGAGCCGGTCTTGCCGTCGCCGGAGTGATTTGCTTAACGATTCTTTCGTATGCGCTTAAACAATCGGACGCGCCATTTTCAAGCGGACTTTATGGCATGGCGCTTCTGGCTTTGGGGCTGATAAGCGGAGGCGGGTTTTATCTAAGCCAGGGGGCTTCGGTTGCCGTTTTTGATAATGCCAAAGCCAATGGTGAAATGTTGATGGTAAAGGCGGACGTCCAAAACATGAAAGACGGGAATCAAACACTTTTGTTTTGTCGGTCGTTGCTTTCGGCGACTACGTCCGTTTTGGGCGTAATCCTATTTTTTATTTACATGGAGTCCTTAAAGGACTGGCTTAGAATTTTGGCCGGAAACGGTGTTTTTCGATATGGAGACCAATTGTTCAGTAATTCCCCGTCAGCCGGAGCTCACCTGATTTCTAACTTGAATATAACTGATATTCGCGCATTGCTGGGGGTCCATATCCAAGATATGGACTTTATGATGGGCTTGATGTTGGGCGCGTCGCTTTGCTTGGGTTTTTGCGCCTATGTTTTTTATACGTCCCGGCGCATCGCTCAAACAATGGCTTCCGCTGCACAACGGCAGTACGAAACACAACCTGAAATACGGCAGGGAACGGTTTTGCCCGATTACGCGGCGTGTATCGACGAGAGCATTCGATTAGCGCATCGGGCGACGATAATTAGTTGTGGCGTCATTTTGGTTTCGCCGGTTTTGTTTGGCCTTATCTTTGGATTGTCCGGCGTTTCGGGCGTCGTTTTAGGGATGGTGTCGTTCGGAGGAATGCTTGCCTTATCTCTGAACTATGCGGATATCGACCCTGTTTTAGCTTCAGGGCTGGCGATCGTTATAAAGCTGGCGGCAGTACTAGGGATTGTATTTGGCGGCGTTGTTCTTTTTACAGGTAGGGGATTGTTTTAGAAGGGGAGGGGGAAAATGGTTGAAATCAATATGGTTCAATTGGCCTATCAAAACGGTCAATTGATGCTCAGAACCTCGCTGCCATCGGCGCCGGCTACTCTCGAAGATACCATTCAAGGATTAAAATTGGCCGTTCCTTCAAACTTGGATGGCCTTGTGATCAAGGGGGATTCGTTTTCAGCCGAAATCGATCTGCATTCCCAGCGCATCACCATCGATGGCCAGCCCGTGACAAGCGGCAATGTCAATCTTTTTGCGGATCGCATCAAGCGCATTGAATCGGAATGGGACTCCAATCATGTTCAATTGCTGGGTAAGGTGAGGAAGGGTTAGGCAATGCCTGTGACCGCCATTTTACACAACCCGCCTCCCGCCCAGGCAGCAGTGTTGCAGCGAGCAGCCCAGCAGCGTGCGCAATCCTCTCAGGTGGCGCAATTGGTAGATCTTTCGCAACAGCAATCGTCAGTGAGGGCGACACGCGGGTTTTTTACGCGACTATGGAATTCCTTAACCGGGGGTTCGGCGCCTAAACCGGTGGCAGAAGCGCCTCCGACGCACGCAAAAACGGGAGTTCCGCCGGTGGTAGCGGAATTGCAACGCGATGTCGAACGGGTCACGGCACAGGTAACTCATCTCACCGGAGCGCCTATCGAATCATTTAAAATGCCGGTCGAAATCACGAAAACGACAATCCAGGACATGAAAAACTGGATCGCCAATACAGAAAAATCGATAGCCGATCATCGAACGGAGCTGATGAAACAAAACCAGACCGTAACGCAGGCTCGAACCACTCCGCAAGCGGCGCCAATTGTGACGACCTGGGACGCGGTGCTCGCGAAAAAGGGGCCGGTGGCAGATCAAGTTACTGCGTTAAAACAATTTGGCCAGTCTGTGACCGATTACAAGGCCGAGTTTGCCAAGCAAAAATTGCTCGTCGATCAACTTAAATCGGATCAGGTGACTCAAAAATGGGAAGCCGTGATCACGCAACCCGGCGGGATTCCCGAACACATCACTGCCTTAAAAGAGTTTGGCAGGTGGGTGACGTTGGTTAAAGAGTTTGTCCAAGCGAAGACCGAAGCTAAAAAGACGGTGGAGGCGTCTCAACAGACCTTTTCGCGGGTGTCTAATACCTATCAAAAAGAAGAGCTTGATTTTCAAAAAACGTTTTTTGATTTCAAAAAAACAATGACCGAAAAACTTACCTATATCGAAAACAACGTGATGACCACACCCACGGCGACACTCGACGGGATTGTGTCCGACACGTCGGCCAAGGCGCAATTGGCCGGAACGGTAGCCAGCGCCGCAAGTAGCGCGCTTTCGGTAGCGGCTCAACGCGGAATTTTGTCGAACGTTTCCGGAGTGCAAAGCAAATTGCAAATGGTGTCGCAGGCAGCCCAGAAGGTGGTGGGTCGTGCCCTGGATGCGAAGGTGTTAGAGCAGACGGTGAAAACGTTAAAAGATTTGTATATGGAAAAAGAGTTTGGGCTGATGTACAAGCACTATCGCGGTCGCGCTTATATCGATACGCCCACCGGCCCCCGCCAGGCCGCGGCGATCGATCGGGAAATCGATGCGGCGGTTCATGTCTTTGCCGCCAAGCATAATGTGACAACTCCGGCCAAAGAAGCGGAATTAAAGACCTTTTTTCAGCAGCGGTATGGCGCCGCTGTCGAAGGGCTGGCCAAGGCCGGTCAACGGCAGGGCGATTATTTTACGATTCTTTCGTTTACAAAAGACGCTTATGCCGCCGTTCCCCGTTTTTACACCGTTGCATTAAACGCGACGGAAACCACTCAAAAAAAGTACGAGCAGTATGATATTACGAAGATGGATTTCAAAGACCTGCAGGCTAAAACGCGGGAAATAAAGAAGCTTAATACCGCAGCGGCGGCGATGGCCACCAAGATGGAAGCGCATTTGGTCGGAGACCAAAAGCAAAAAATTCTGACTGAGGATTCGATCCGCAATAACATCGAATCCGTCATTCAGTCCAAAACAACGGCTACTTTGGAATTTTCGGGAGACTTTAAAAATCAGCTCTCCGCCTACCTCAAGCAAAGGATGGTGGAACAAAAGTTGATCGACCGAAACGGTGTTGCAATGCCGGCCACCTCCCGGCCAGATTTTTCACCTAAATCGGGCGAGCCTAGTCAGGCAAGATTTCAAGCGCATTTTGCGCCCGGAAAAAAATATGCCACGCAATATGAAGCGATTAAGAGTTCTGTGGCGCAATTGTTAACATACCGTCACGAGAAAGCAGTGGGGCCGGGCGGCCAACTGGGCGAAATGAAAGGCGTTACCCAGACATTTAAGGATAACTGGAACCAGCTTGACCGGATGAAATGGACAGTGCAGCTCAAGACCCGGGCGTTCTGGAATCTGTCCTTCGCGGAAAAAGCCGAGCAAACCCAACAATATGCGCAGATAGTCAAAGAAAATCTGCAGGCGGCGGGAGTCAAATATTCGGATCAGGAGGTCAAAGGCTATTTGGACAGTATCCGCCAAGCCGAAAGCCAATTGGCCGCAGCGAAAAGCACCATTCAGGACTTCCAGGCAAAGCTTACGGCGTTCGCCAATGGCGGGCCGATTGGTGACGTATTGGCGATGGAATCCACAATGGCTAGCTTGGGCCAAATGGCGCAAACGGCGGGGCAGACGTTAGCGGTTCTGGGCGATCTTGTATCAGAAAATATGCCGATGTTGAACTATATCAAGGGAGGCGTAAGTATTTTGTATCACCTGAAAACGGCTTATGACAGTCACAGTGATTTAAAGGCTACGCACGAGGCGCTATTGAGTTCTCGCAGCGTGGCAAACTACGTGACAACAGGTGAAGGAAATCCGGTTGAGATGAAAAATCAGGTGAAGATGTTTGTCAAAATGATGCATTCAAAAGACGCAAAAGAGAAAAGCCTGGCCAGCGTAGCGGTAAATGCGCTCAATTTAGCGTCCGGGTTCAGTGTGGGAACATTGTTGGAAAAAGCGTATAACGCGATGTTTACGACGCCATTAAACGACGACGAAAAAGAAAAAGCCTATGAAAAAATTGCTCAAGACGCCATGACGATTCTATCAAGTTATCGCAATTTGGCGACGGGCAGCGCGCCTGACGCCATCACACGCGCGTTTGCGCCCTCCCCCGACCTCTACACGTTTGCCCGCAACGTCCAAGACGCCTCCACCCATCTGCCGGACGAAAAAGCCGTCCAAGATGCGTTGGAAAATTTTTTGACGGCATAAGAAATTATTAAACACAATTTCCCTCTACTGTCGATTGAAGCTACACTATTTGCAATGACTCCAGGTCAAAAATACGAGTCCAACGACAAATTGCTAGACCCAAAAACGGGCTTGCTTCGAAACAAGAAAAACATCTTGGATGTAGATGAATTGGAAGAAGCCGAAACAAGCTGCTTGATGCAAGCCTACCAAACCTTGTCAGCTGAATATTCGGACACTCATGTTTTCGGAGAGAAAGATGTTCAACACCTTCATCATGTATTTTTAGGGCCCCTGTATGAATGGGCTGGTTCTTACCGCGCGGTAGATATTTCTTCTCCAGATATTCGGTGGTGCCATGCTCAACGTATCCCGGGAGAAATGGAGAAGTTTGGAAAAATGTTGTCGCAGTTAACGCCTTTCTCGAGGAATATATCACGGGGCAATTTGGTTGAGAGACTCGCAAAAATTCACGGTGAGCTAATCGTTATTCATCCGTTTCGGGACGGTAACGGCAGGGTCACACGGCTTCTCTGCGATGTCCTACTTATGCAGGGAGGTCATCCCCCAATAGAAAAGCAAATATTTAAGGCCCCAGCTTACCAAGAGAAATATTTTGCAGCGATTCGAGAAGTTTGGCGAAAAGCGGAATACTCTAAGCTAATTGAATTGGTCGGAGGGTGGATTTAGTGCCTAAATTTTTTCGTGCCTGTTTAATTTTAGCCGCTTCTTTGTAAAGGCGCTCAGCAATAACGACATGGCCTTCTAACGAAATATTCGAAGCAACTGCGTTTAAAAACATCGCAGTTCGAGCTTCTTTATCCATTTTTTTGACGAAGCTTAACATAACTTTATTCTACCCTAAAACGAGGCTTATCTAAACCTAATTTTATTGATGGCGTAGGAAGATGGCTTGAGCGCCCCGGTGATTAACACAACATCAAGATCTTTAGTCGCTCAAAATGTCATAGGTTTCTATCGTGAAACTGCTATTGAAGTTAGCGCGCCAAAGAAGTTCCTCCGGCGGATTATTAATTGGTAGATCCAAATAACTAGAATCAGCCGAACCTTTAACCTGCGAAAATGTGATCAGGTTCCTAGAAGACAAAATGGTGCCCAGAATCAATTACCTGCTGAACGTTGTCCTTATATTGCTTTTCCTTGTTCAGGTCCTTAATTTGATCGTACTTAAGCGAGCCTCCGCTGGTTAAATAAACATGAAATGCCTGCGCTTCTTTTGCTCCCAATTTATTCGTATAGCCGATTGTCACTTTAAAACCTGTTTCCAATACACCAGGTTGCACGGATACTCCTTTAAAATAGATCTTAGTTTCTTGCCTTCCAGCTTTTGTCGGATCGAAGTCCAGCCCAGTTTCAACCGAGTCACAATACTCAATCGGCCACGTTTGTATCCCTTTATAAAGGGTACCTGTTTCGTCTTTTATTAAGTCGCAGCGGTAATGCTTATCTTTTCGATCTTCCTCAAAAGCTCCCGAAAAAGAAAAATGTGGCCTCGCTGCGATATGCGATTTTTCGGTTTCATACAAAAATAGTTCGGTTTGCTTTGTCCAAAGGCGATATGTGTAAAAAGCCAAAACGATGGTTGTGAAAGCAAGAACAACGGTTGAAAGAGATGTAATCCAGTCGGTTAACTCCAATTTAAATTTCCCTCCTTTGCAATAAATAGTTCGATACCCTTAATACTATACGTAAAGGCCATTATGTAAATATTCCACACCCCACATCGTACACCTGTACGCCCCTATGGTCGGTGTGGCTAGTTACTGGCTAGAGTTAAAGAATTTTGAAAACGATTTTCCCGCACCTGATTTTTCGGGACGGAAAGGTCGAATTTAGCCTCACAGAGTTGGGAAATATGCTAAATTCGAAAGCTGGGTGTACAGTATGGCTCCCCGACCGGGATTCGAATCGAACCAACGTTATTGGATGAAAATAAATTTATCCCTCGGAATTAACATAGATTTGGAGAAGAAAATTTAGAGCCTCCTCCTGACTTAGGTTCTTAGTGCCCAAATTTTTCAAATCGATTCCTTCCGATCCAACACTCGTTACAAATAACGCCATGTCGCGCCGGAGAACATCCGGCACCGGCAAGTAAGCCGGACTCACTAACTGCAGCAACCTAAAAACATCGTTCTTATGCTTTTTGATTGAATCCGAATCGACAGGCTCACCAGCCAACTTTCGGTTCGTAAGATCGAGCCAAGCTTTGGCTTTGAGAGGAATTAGGTGCTCGGAGCCAACAACCGGAAGGCCTTGCACCTCGCGCTTACCTGAGCGAAGAAAATGATAGTAATTGTCTTCCAATAAAATCGCCGAGATGCTTGACGTTGCATCGCTCATTGAAATTTTCGTAAGTCGATTTCCCGCAGGAGCATCCAGCGCATCTGGAAGTCTTGAAAAGAGCTCGATTGTATCTGGATAGTCTTTATTTTCAGGCTTCCGAAATCGATAGAATTGCCTTTTTCCGTCAGACGTCTCCTGACTTGCATACCGGCCATCCGATACAAACCTCCAGAACCGTTTTGCAAACGAAGGCTGGAGCATTTCAATGATCAAAACGATATCAAGATCTTTTGTTGCTCGAAATGGCAGCGACGCTTCTGCCATGACGAGATCGCAAGCGGTTCCGCCGATCAAAACATACTGGTCGGAATAATCCTTAAAATGTGAACGAAACAAGTCTAAACCCTTTACCACTTCATTCCTTCCATCATTTCAGCTAACGCGGATTGAACACGTTCATCTGGATCATCCTTCAGGGACAAGAAGACAGATAGTCGATCGGCGACAGATTTTTTTGAAAACAGCGTCGGCGAATAGAACCACACTTGAATCTCAGTCAGGTCGGGTTCCAGTGACGGTCGAATTTGGCTTTTGTTTGTGAAAATAGTACTAATTTGGCTTCTATCAATAGCCAAGGCAAGATTTCGCGGCTCAGAAAGACTGGAATAGTGTGTGAGTGCGGATAGGCCGGCAAGAACACCATTTTTATTTTTAACGTCGGAAAGATACATCGGAACTTTGACTGGCGACCGAAGATAGGGGAGAGCTTGCTCCCACAGCAATTTCCCGTCGCCCCCTGCCACCCACAGCCGCTGCCTTCTTCCCACAACCTGATTCCCTATATTAACTTGCTCCAATTCATTGAAGCAGCGCGTCATTGTCATGGCAGAAAAACCTAAGTCGAGTGCTGTTTCACTGGGTGTAATTCCATCAAGTTTTCGGCTGTAAATCACGCGCAAAATTAAAGCGTGGGTAGCTGGGCTGAAAATGGCTCGAACTTTGCTCTGGCTGCTAAAATGTTCGCGAAGATCGATTGCAAATGTCGGCAGGTACATTTGGCGACCGGGAACTACAAAGGGAACTTTCAGGTTGATCAAACGATCTCGATTGTAGCTCGACAGTCCGGAATTAAGGTAAATTACTTCACCATCCCAGTATTTTTTAAGGTTTTCGATATCCTTCTTAATTGTCGCCGGAGTTTGTCCTGTTGAATCGGTATCTTCTATCACCAAGCAGTCTCTCGATAAAATTGTCGTTTTAGCAAAATCATATCGTTGCCGAAGGTATATTGGTAATCGCTGGACATTGGGCCAGCCACGCAATGGCGCGCTTAGGCTTAACGTCTTTTTGAAATACTTTTCAAATTCTAGCCAAGGCATTGTTGGATCAATAGTAACCACGATATTGCATCGTAACATATATGTTGTTATTATGCAAATAATATG